>PHAN01000004.1:0-148290 GCA_002841695.1 Elusimicrobia bacterium HGW-Elusimicrobia-1
TTATCGCCGAGGCCGGTATCGACGGGAGCGCATATAAAACTTCGGAAGGCGTCTGTTATTATGAGCAGCCGATAGACGCTTCGCGCCTTGCAAGTGGCGTATACATATATTATATTCTCGCAAAAAAATCCGGCGCGTCCGACATAAAAGTCGTCAAGAAGTTTGCGGTGATAAAGTAGAGATAAAATTCCTGTGGCGTGACATTGCAAAATGGCCTGTCATTTATTTCATTTTTCCCTTGACACACCCTATGTTATTTAGTACAATGACGACGCTTATCGGGCATAAGCTCGACGAGCGGAATGAAAAAAACAAGGTGGTGAGAACAGTACAGTGAAAGGTAAAGTTAAGTGGTTCAACGACAAGAAAGGTTTCGGATTCATTGCGAAAGAAGACGGATCAGGCGATGTGTTTGCTCATTACAGCGACATTCAGTCCTCCGGCTACAGATCGCTCGTCGAGGGAGACGCTGTCGAGTTTGAAGTGATAAACTCCGACAAAGGCCCCAAGGCGGTCAAAATCCAGAAAATCTAATTTCTGATCGTATAGGCCTAATCAACCCCGCCTCTTGCGGACGCTTAAAAAAGCGCCATAAGAGGCGGGGGTTTTTTATGGGATTTTGGTATAATTCACCGACAATGTTCAAATCTTTTATTGAAAAAATTATCGGCACAAAGTCCGAGCGGGACATTAAAAAGATAATGCCTCTCGTAGAGGAGATTAACTCCTTTGAGGAGGCCGTCGCCGCGCTTTCCGACGACGAACTCAGAAACAAAACCGCCGGATTCCGCGCGATGCTCGACGGCGGCCAAACAATCGACGACATCCTTCCTGAGGCGTTCGCCTGCGTGCGCGAGGCGGCCGGCCGCGCGATAGGGCTCAGGCACTACGACGTGCAGCTTATAGGCGGCGTCGTGCTTCATCAGGGCAAAATTGCCGAGATGAAGACGGGCGAGGGAAAAACGCTGGTGGCGACTCTCTGTGCTTATATCAACGCGCTTTCCGGCGAAGGCGTTCATATAGTAACCGTCAACGATTATCTTGCCAAACGCGACCGCGGATGGATGGGGCCGGTTTTTGAAAAACTCGGTCTTACCGTCGGATATGTTCAACACGATATGGACACCGAGTCGCGCCGCGCCGGCTACGCGTCAGACATAACCTACGTAACCAACAACGAAATCGGGTTCGATTATCTCAGAGACAATATGGTCGTAAGCCGCGACGAGCGCGTTTTGCGGCCGCTGAATTACGCTATCGTCGACGAAGTCGATTCCATCCTCATAGACGAAGCCCGCACTCCGCTTATAATTTCCGGCCCCGCCGAAGAATCCACCCAGAAATATGTTGTCGTGGAAAAAATTTATCCCTACCTCAAAGGTCGCAAGATAACAGGGGACGAGGAGGACGAGGCCAAACGACAAGGCATAGACCTGGGCGCCGGGTTCGATTATATTTCCGACGAGAAACATCATAACGTCACCCTGACCGAGGAAGGAAACCGCAAGTGCGAAAACCTGCTCAACATAAAATCCCTTTACGACGATATCGAGGGCGAGTGGGTTCATCACATAACGCAGATGCTGAGGGCGCACGAATTTTTCCTGCGCGACGTCCACTACATAGTAAAGGACGGCGAAGTCGTAATCGTCGACGAATTCACGGGGCGGCTTATGCCCGGACGCCGGTGGTCGGAAGGTCTTCATCAGGCGGTCGAGGCCAAGGAACGCCTCAGGGTGGCCGAGGAAAACCAGACGCTGGCCACGATAACTTTTCAGAATTATTTCAGGATGTACAAAAAACTTTCCGGAATGACGGGCACGGCGATGACCGAGGCCACGGAATTCTGGGAGATATACAAACTCGACGTCGTCGAAATACCTACGCACCGCCCTATGATTCGACAGGATATGCCCGACGCCGTATACCGCACGGAAGGCGAAAAAATCAACGCGCTCGTCGAGGAAATAGAGGGTCTCTGGAAAAAAGGCGCGCCGGTTCTGGTCGGCACGCGGTCCATCGAGAAAAACGAGAAGCTATCGGCCATACTCCGCAGAAGAGGCGTTCCCTGTCAGGTGCTCAACGCGAAATATCACGAACAGGAAGCCAGCATCATCGCCCAGGCGGGACGTCGCGGCACCGTTACGATAGCCACGAATATGGCCGGACGCGGCACGGACATCGTGCTGGGCGGCAATCCTCCCGACGAGGCGGCCGCTGCCGAGATAAAAGAACTCGGAGGGTTTCACATAATAGGAACCGAGCGTCACGAGTCGCGCCGCATAGACAATCAGTTGCGCGGCCGCTGCGGACGTCAGGGCGACCCGGGCGTTTCTAAATTTTTCATATCGCTCGAGGACGAGCTTATGCGGCTCTTCGGATCAGACCGCATATCGTCTCTTATGGGCCGTCTGGGAATGGAAGAAGGGGAAGTTATCGAGCATCCGTGGATAAACCGCGCCATAGAAAACGCCCAGCGCAAAGTCGAAATGATGAACTTCGACATAAGAAAGCAGTTGCTTGATTTTGACAATGTGATGAACAAACAGCGTGAGGCCGTCTACTCCCTGAGAAATGAAATTCTCGACGGAGAAGACGTCAGAACGCAGATTTCTGACATGCTCTCGGAGTCCGTCTCGGAAAAAATATCAATGTGGGCTTCCGCCAAATACCCCGAATCGTACGACTGGCAAAATCTGGGGCCGTGGTTCAAAAAACTCTCCGGACGCGAGATTCCGTCCGACGTGGCGGGAAAAATCGCCGCCGCCCAATTGGAAGCGTATTTTATCGAAGAACTTGAAAAAGTGTACGCATCGCGCGAGTCGGATCTGGGCGCTGCGAACCTGCGGGAAATGGAGCGGCTCGTACTGCTTCAGATGATGGACCACGCGTGGAAAGAGCATCTCTATGACCTCGACCAGATTAAAAAAGGAATCGGTCTGAGGGCGTACGGTCAGAAAGATCCTCTCATAGAATATCAGAAAGAATCCCTCAATCTTTTCGAGCAGATGATGCGCCGCATACGCGAGACGGCCGTAGAATATTTGTTTAAAATTCAGTTCGCCGCCGCGCCGCCGCGCGTCGGACGCAGTATCGGCTCCGAGGAGCGCGACGGATTTATGCCTGTCGGAGCCCGGTCGCCCGCCAAAGATTCTCCGGCGGTCTTCGCGCCTTCCCCGCGACCGGCTTCGGCCGGATTTTCTCCCGCCGGTCCCGCAGCGGCCGTTGTCCCGGCGGCGCCGGCTAAACTGGGGCGCAACGACCCCTGCCCCTGCGGCTCAGGCAAGAAATATAAAAAATGCTGCGGCCGTTGAGCGCCATCCTTCCGACGGTAATATGAAACTTTTCCAAAAGCCGATGTCCTCCGCCTCTCTGCGCGTTCCGTTGCTTATAGCGACGTCCTCCGCCGCGCTGGCGCTTTCTTTTCCGCCTTTCAGTTTTTGGCCTGCGGCGTACGTTTTCGCCGCGCCGCTGCTTTATCTTTCGCGCCGCGTCGACGGCTTCCGCGCGGCGGCCGCGTCTTTTGCGGCGGGGCTTTTGGGCTACGGCGTCATACTTTACTGGATTTTCCCGACGGTAGCCGCGCACACCGGATCCCGCGTCCAGGCCGCGCTCGCGTTGTTACTGCTGGCCGCGTATCCGTCGGCGTACCTGGCCGCCTTCGTCGGACTCTCAGGACTGATATCGGCGAAATTGTCGTCGCGGCGAAGTCCCGCCGCTGTCATTGCGGCGATCGTCGCCGTTCCGTCGCTGTGGGTGTCGCTCGAATATGTCCGCTCTTTGGCGTTCACGGGATTTTCGTGGGCGATAGCCGGATATTCCCAGTGGAATTTTTTACCCGCGCTGTGGGTCGCCCCCTACGCCGGAGTGTTCGGCGTTTCGTTTATGATAATGCTCGCCAACGTCGTCGTTGTCGCGTGGCTTCGCGGGGAAACGGGAGCGCCGCGTAAAGTCGCTTCCGTAGCATTGATACTGTGGCTTGCCGCGGGAATATTAATCGCGGCGGTTCGCCGCAACGAGCCGGTGTCTTCGTCGCCGGATGAGACCGTTACCGTCGGCGTGATTCAGCCCAATGTCGACCAGGAAAAAAAATGGGACTTCCGGTATTTTGCCGAAACCAAGCAAAAAATTTCGCGTCTCGTCGTCGCGGCATCGGCGTCGTCTCCCGACCTCGTTCTCTGGCCGGAGACATCGTTGACGGAAATCCTTGCCGCAAATTCTTTGCCGCCGTTATGGATGAGGGAACTCTCTGCCGCGTCGCGCGTCCCGAATGTGGCGGGCGCGCTTTTTGAGGACGGCGGGTCGCTCTATAACGCGGCTGTCGTCATAAATCCCGACGGCGCGATAGCCGCCGCGCATAAAAAAACGCACCTTGTTCCGTTCGGCGAATACGTGCCTATGCGGCGGTTGCTGGAGCCGCATTTCGGTGTGTTCAACAATATGGGGGATTTGCAAAAAGCGCGCGGACATACCGTGCTGAATATCGGAACGAAAAAAATCTCGGCGATAATCTGCTCGGAAAATCTTTACGGCGATATCACGCGGCGTTTCGCCGCAAACGGCGCCGAAGTATTTTTCGTAATAACGAACGACGCATGGTACGGCCGCACTCCGGCGGCTTTTCAGCACTTCACTTTCAACGTTTTGCGCGCCGTTGAGAATTCGCGCTGGATCGTGCAGTCGGCAAACACGGGAGTATCCGGAGTCATATCCGCCGACGGGCGTATCGTCGTCAAGACGCCGATTTTCGAGGACGACTCATTCGCCGTGTCCGTGCCGCTCGTCGGACGGCGCACATTTTACACCCGTTACGGCGACCTTTTTGCTATAATCTGTTCGCTTTTTGCGACGACGGCCGTTATCGCGTCCGTCGCAGTCCGCATAAGAAAAGAGGGTGCCAATGATAAATGAACTCAAAGCCCGCGCAGAAAAATTAAGGGGGCTTCTTTGACCTCGATAGAAAAAACGACGAGATAAAAGCGCTTGAAGCTCAGGTTGCCGCCGGTGATTTTTGGAACGATTCGCCTCGCGCCAAAAAAGTCATGAAAAAACTCGCGGCGGTAAAAGCCCCCGTCGAAATGTGGGCGAAAATCGCCGCCGACCTTTCCGACATGGAAACCCTCGAAACTCTTGCCGCCGAAGAAAAGGACGAAATCGCTCTGGCTCAGGTCGCCGCCGAGGGTGAAGCCCTGGCGCGAAGAATGCGCTCCTTTGAAATTCAGACCAAACTTTCCGGCGAATCCGATTTGCTCAACGCCATCGTTTCCATCCACGCCGGCGCGGGCGGCACGGAATCCTGCGATTGGGCCGATATGCTGCTGAGGATGTATATGCGCTGGGCGGAGCGTCGCGGATTCAAAGTCACCATTACCGACATACTCGGAGGCGACGAGGCGGGTATCAAGAGCGTCACATTTATCGTCGAAGGCGATTACGCATACGGGCTTATGCAGTCGGAAATAGGAGTTCACCGGCTTGTGCGGGTTTCTCCGTTTGACGCGAACAAAAGGCGCCACACTTCGTTTGCTTCCGTCGACGTGATACCCGAAGTGGAAGATCCGCCCGAGATAAAAGTAGAGGAAAAAGACATTCGTCTGGATACCTACCGCGCTTCCGGCGCCGGCGGACAGCACGTCAATAAAACCGATTCGGCCGTGCGCATAACCCATTTTCCGTCGGGAGTGGTGGTTCAGTGCCAGACCGAGCGTTCGCAGATCAAAAACAGGGAATTGGCCTTCAAGCTTTTGAAAGCCCGTCTTTACGAGTTTGAGTTGGAAAAACGCCGCGCCAAACAGGAGAAACATTACGACGATAAAGGCGATATAGCGTGGGGCAGTCAGATACGCTCGTATGTTTTTATGCCTTACCAGATGGTCAAGGACCATCGCACCGACGCGCAGTCGCCGCGGGTGGAACTTGTGATGGACGGCGAGATTGACCAATTCATCGAAAGCTATCTGGCCTGGAAAGTCGGCAGAGGCGGGTGACGATATTTCCGTCGTCGTCGGACTTTTTGATATACTACCGTTCGCGTATAAGCCGGCAGTACCTGCGATTATTTTGACGCACAGGGGACTAATATGGCCAATATTTTTGTTGTGGACGACGAGCCCACGATACTGGAACTCATTAAAATGACTCTTGAGATGGACGGCCATACCGTCGAGACGGCGTGTGACGGCGCCGAGGCCTTGGACAAGCTGGGCGTTAAAAGAACCGTAATCGACCCTCTCAGGCCCGACTTGATAATTCTCGATATAATGATGCCTCGCGTCGATGGTTACGCCGCGCTGATAGAACTGGGAAAATCGCCCAAAACCTCCGCCATTCCCGTAATAGTGCTTACGGCCAAGTCGCAGATGAGAGACACCGTGGCTTTTGAGCGCAATGTGGCCGGCTTCGTCACGAAACCCTTTGATTCCAACGCGCTGCTGGATAAAATACGAAAGATTCTTGCCTCATAAAATGACACATTCCGCCGAAAACATCCGAGAAGAGAAGCCGCAACAGCCGCTGGAAAATCTTATGGAACAGCGCGCGGCCAAAACGCGCGAGCTCCAATCTTTGGGTGTGAATGTCTATCCGTCCGGCGGCTCATGGCGCCCGACGGATTTCGCCGCCGGCGTCGCCAGGTCGTCGTCGGAAATAAAGACGGGCGAAGAACGCACCGACGTCAACGTGCGCATAGCCGGACGTCTTACGCTCAGGCGGGTGATGGGCAAGGCGGCCTTCGCCGACGTGACGGATTCCACGGGCCGCATACAAATCTACGTCAAATTCAACGTTCTGGGCGAGGCCAAATACAAGATAGCGTCCGAGCTGACCGACATAGGCGATATCGTCGGAGTCGAAGGCCACGTTTTCCGCACCCGGACCGGCGAGATTACGGTATTCGCGAAAGATTTCGCGCTGCTGTCCAAGTCGATGCGCCCGCTGCCGGAAAAATGGCACGGACTCAAAGACCCCGAGGCCAGATACCGCCGCCGTTACCTCGACCTGATATCCAATCCCGAAGTGCGCGAAGTTTTCCGCAAGCGCGCCCGGGTCGTTGACGCCGTTCGCGACGGGCTTAAGGCGCGCGGATTTCTGGAAGTCGAAACTCCGTCGATGCAGGCGCTGGCCGGCGGAGCCGTGGCCAAACCATTTATAACTCGGCACAACGCTCTGGACACAAACCTGTATTTGCGCATCGCGCCGGAACTGTTTCTCAAGCGTTTGCTCGTCGGCGGTTTTGACAAGGTTTTTGAAATAGGCAAATCCTTCCGCAACGAGGGCATAGACCGGTGGCACAATCCCGAGTTTACCATGGCCGAAATATACGCGGCGTACTCCGATTACGGCGATATGATGAAACTTTGCGAGGAACTTGTAGCCGCGTCCGCGGCGGCCGTTTCGGACGGCAAGGACTTTGTTTGCGACGGAAAAAACTTCGCCGTTAATGCTCCGTTCGCCAGAATAAATTTTTTTGACGAGCTCGCAAAACGCTCCGGCGCGGATTTTCGCAAGGCGGTCGAGGAAGACAGGTTGCTTGAGACGGCGCGTTCAGCGGGTGTCGACGCTCCGGGCGACATGCCCGCTCATAAAATCCTCGACGCGGCTTTCGATAAATACGTGGTGCCGCATCTGGCCGAGCCCACTTTCGTGTGCGACTTCGCGGCGCGATTTTCGCCGTTGGCCAGGCCGTCGGACGCGGATCCGTTTCTGGCGGAACGTTTTGAACTTTTTATCGCCTCGCAGGAAGTCGCCAACGCTTACTCGGAACTCAACGATCCTTCGCTGCAAAAGAAAAATTTTTCGCGTCAAAAATCCGCATCCGACGACGAGACCGCGCCGTGCGACGACGATTATGTCGCCGCGCTGGAGCACGGGATGCCGCCCGCCGGAGGGCTCGGCATCGGCATAGATCGTCTGGTAATGCTTTTGTCGGGTGCGCCCTCTATAAGAGAAGTCATACTGTTTCCCACGCTAAAACCGGAATAGGCGGTTCCGGGGTATTCTTCCGCCCGAGCTCCCCTCTTAAAAAATGCTTTATAAGATACCGTCCGAAATATATCTGGCCGCTAAATTTATAAGCGTGCGAAAAAAAAGTTTTTTCGGGGCGCTTACTCTGGCCATCGCCGTCGGCGGGGTGGCGCTTGGGGTGGCCTCTCTGATAATTACGCTGGCGGTGATGAGCGGTTTTCAGACGGAAATCCGCTCGAAAATCATAGGATTCAATCCGCACGTCATAGTGTTTTCTCCGACCGGCGCCGCCTATATCGAAAAAATATCGACGGTGAGCGGCGTGCGCTCCGTAAGACCTTTTATTTGGGCGCAATCCGTGGCACAGTCCAGGGCATCCGCCGCGGGCGTCGCCATAAAAGGCGTTGATGACGATACGACGGCGGATATCTCGGAAGGGGAAATAAAGCCCGGCCGCGACCTTGCCCGCGCGCTTGAAATTTCCATAGGCGACGACCTTGCCGTTTTCGCGTCCGCGTCCGCGGGTTTCGGGGCGATGCCGCGCGTAACAAAACTTAAAGTCGCCGGATTTTTCGAGACGGGAATGCACGATTACGACGCCAATGTCGCCGTGGCGCGAATGGCCACGGCCCGCGACGCCCTGGGGCTCGACGAGAACGCCGTCACGGGTCTCGGGCTGATTATCGACGATCCGGACAATCCCTTGGCCGTGTCCCGCGGAATCATCGCCGCAATTCCGCGCGCTCAGGTGCGCACGTGGCAGCAGATGAACAGAAATCTCTTTGAGGCGCTTAAACTCGAAAAGATAATGATGTTTATCATACTCACGCTCATAATAATTGTGGCTGCCTTCAACATAGTATCCAATCTTTCACTGTTCGTCACGCAGAAGTCGCGCGAGATAGGAGTGCTTAAATCTCTGGGTATGAGTTCCGGAGCCGTTTCGAGGGTATTCGTTATGATAGGCGCAATGCTGGGAACCCTGGGCACTTTTGCGGGGTCTGTCGTCGGAATATCGGTGTGCGTCGTCCTCCGGAAATATGATATAATCAAACTGCCGTCCGACGTTTATTTCATCTCGCGGCTTCCGGTCAGAATAGTGGCGTCCGACGTTCTCTGGACTGTTCTTGTCAGCATAGCCATAACGGTGCTGGCCACGCTGTTGCCGTCCCGAAAAGCCGGCGCAATGAACACCGCGGAAATATTCAGATACGGTTGATGCCGGATAAAAAAATGGCCGCCCAAACGATATATTCCGCGAAGTCGCTCTCCAAGACATATTACGACGACGGCTCGCCCGTCGAAGTTCTGCGCGGAATCGATATGGAAGTGTTCGCCGGAGAATCCGTGGGCGTGAGCGGCCCGTCGGGCGCCGGCAAAAGCACGCTGCTTCATATAATGGGTTTTATGGATTCCGATTTCGGCGGCGACCTCTTTTTCGACGGACGCGACGTGCGTTCGATGAGCGAACGCCAAAAGAGCGATGTGCTGAAACTTCGCGTCGGTTTTCTGTTTCAGTTCCATTACCTGATACCCGAACTGAGCGTTTACGAGAATGTCGCGCTGCCTTTGCGGCTGCTCGGAGACGAAGACGCGGCGCGGGTTTCCTCGACGCTGGAGTCGCTCGGCATAGGCGATAAGAGCCGGTCATATCCGCACGAACTTTCCGGCGGGCAGAAACAAAGGGCGGCTCTGGCACGCGCGCTTGTAAAAAACCCGCGGATACTTTTTTGCGACGAGCCGACCGGCAATCTCGATACGGCATCCGGCGAATCGGTTAAAAAACTTTTGGCCGACAAACAGGCGGAACTGGGCTTTACGCTGTTTCTTGTAACACACAATAAATCCCTGTGCGAAATAGCGCATAGGCGGATTGAAATGCTCGACGGGCGGCTTGTCCGCGCCGATTCTTAAAACAATTTTGTTGCGGCTTGTTTTTGCGCGGGCGCGGCACAAAAACCACGGAGAAGAAAATGAAGATTTATCTCGACGGCAAACTCGTTGAAAAAGAAAACGCCAGAATATCCGTATTCGATCACGGCCTCCTTTACGGCGACGGAGTATTCGAAGGAATCCGCGCTTATCACGGCAGGGTTTTTATGCTCAAGGAGCACATCCGACGGCTGTTTGATTCCGCCAGGGCGATAACACTCGACACTCACCTCACGGCCGATGAATTTGAGAATATCGTGCTCGACACTTTGCGCGCCAACAATCTTAAAAACGCTTACATTCGCCTGGTAGTAACGCGCGGCCCCGGCGATTTGGGGCTGGATCCCTACAAGTGTCCCATGCCGACAATATTCTGTATAACCGACAAAATAAAACTTTACCCCGAGGAGTTCTACAAAAACGGATTGGAGATAGTCATAGTTTCTACCCGCCGGAATATTCCTCAGGCGATAAACCCGTGCATAAAATCTCTGAACTATCTTAATAATATTCTGGCCAAGATAGAAGCCGTGCGCTCCGGCGTTCCCGAGGCGATTCTTCTTAACGCCGAGGGCTACGTGGCGGAATGCACCGGCGACAATATTTTCATCTGCAAGGATAATACGGTAATAACGCCGCCCACCTGGGCGGGAGCCCTCGACGGCATAACGCGCAGGACGGTTATGAAAATAGCGGCCGATAAACTCGGTGTCGCCGTCAAGGAAGATCTTATGACGCCGTATCATCTTTATACGGCCGACGAGTGTTTCCTGACGGGCACCGCCGCGGAAGTCATACCGGTCACTAAAATAGATTCCCGCGTGATCGGCGACGGCTGTCCGGGAAAAATTACCGCCGCGCTCATAAAAGAATTTCACGAACTCACCCGGACGTCGGGCGTGCCCATCTGAGCCGCTAACTTTATGCTTTGTCAGAAATGTCAGAAGAACGAAGCCACGGTTTTTATCGACGCCGTCGTAAACGGCGCCAGATGGAAGTATCACGTCTGCGCCCGCTGCGCGTCGAGGGAAGTAATAGTTTCTTCTCCGGCGCGGCCCGCGCCCGCCCGAGGAGTTTGCCATCGCTGCGGCACATCCCGAAAGCGCATCGCCTCGACTTCGCGTTTCGGCTGCGCTACGTGTTACGAACTTTTCGGCGCCGAAATTCTGGATTCTCCGGATCAGGCCGGCCATGAGCATTTGTCGTCGAAAGACGCCGGGCAGCCGGAACTATCCGAATCCGCCGACGCGGCTGCGGTGGTGAAAAAATTGCGCGAAAAACTTTCGCGGGCCGTCCGACGCGAGGACTATGAGGAAGCGGCCGCTATCCGCGACGAAATCAAAAAGCGCTCGATATGAATCCTTTTTCGCTCGATAATCCCGTAACTCCGGCGCCGGCGCCCAAAACGTCGTCGGGAATAATGATAAACCTGCGCCTTCGTTACGCGCGGAATATCCTGAAGTTTCCTTTTCCGCCGGCCATGAAGAAAAACGACGCGGAACAGCTTTGGCGCGAAGTTTCGTCGGCTCTCGGCGAGCACGAATTGTTCCGCGACGGCGGCCGCGAGGCGTATCTGCCGTCGATGCGCCGCGCGGAAAAGATGTTTTTGGCGGAGCGGCGCATTCTGTCGCCCGACATGCTTAAAAGCCGTCTGCCCGGCGGCGCGATATTTTCATCCGACGAAAAATACGTAGTTCTGGTCAACGAGGAAGACCATCTGAGAATAAGCGTGACGGAGCCGGACGCGGTTTCGGCGGCATCCGCCGCATCGCGGCTGGCTTCCCTGGAAAAGTTTCTCGCCTCAAAGTTTGAGTGCGCCCGCTCGACCCGCTACGGTTTTCTTACGTCGTGCCCGTCGAATCTCGGTTCGGCGTTCAGGGTTTCCGCGCTTTTTCATCTGGGCGGAAGCGTACTGGCCAAGCGCGCCGACGACCTTCTGGATTCGGTCGAGAAGAAAGGTTATTACGTGCGCGGTTACTACGGCGAAAAGAGCAGATATTACGGTGACGTCTACCAGATATCCACGGGAGATTCCCCCGATCCGTCGTCCGCCGGACGCGTGATAGATTTTCTGACGGGCATAGAGGCCAAAGAGCAGGGAGTCCGCGACTTGCTGTTGTCGCCGGACAGGAGCGTGTCGTCGTCCGACATAATATGGCGCGCGTGGGGAATAATGAGTTCCGCGCGTCTTATGTCTTTCGCTGAATCTTTGTCATTGATCTCGCTGATAATGCTGGGCAATGACATAGGTCTGGGGATACCGGTTTCACGGGACGTTCTTCAGCGATTGATGACGGAGTGCCAGCCCGCCCACATCCAGGCCATAGCCGGCAGGGAAATGACCGCCGTCGAGCGCGACGAATATCGCGCGGATTACATCCGCGGCGCCGTCCGGTAGCCGCGGCGGGCGAACCGGTCGGCTTATAACGCAAACAAAGAATTGCGCATACCGCGCAGGGAACCGATATATGTCAAAAAGATTCACGGACAGAGCGCAGAAAGTCGTAAAACAGGCGCAGCAGGAAGCCAAGCGCCTGAGCCACGACTACGTTGGCGAAGAACACATACTCCTTGCGCTGGTGTTCATAGAAGACAGCGTTTCGTCGCGCGTTCTGGCTAACCTCGACGTGGAAAAGAAACGGGTCGTCAACGAGGTGGAGAAAATCGTTTTGCCCGGCGATAACGTAATGCTTATGGGCGAGATACCCTTCAGCCCCCGCGCCAAAAAAGTCCTGGAACACGCCGTCGATGAAGCCCAGAAAATGGGAAGCGTGTACATAGGCACCGAGCACATACTTCTTGGCATATTGCGCGAGGCCGACGGCATCGGAGCCAGAGTGCTGGAATCTCTGGGGGTCACATCCGACGTAGTGCGCGAAGAAATAATTAACGTGATCGGCGGACCCGACGAACCGTCGGATGTTTTCTGGGGCTCGCAGCCGCCGCGCGCGCGAACTCAGCAGGGCCAGCCGAAATCCAAAATACCTACGCTCGAAACTTTCGGCCGCGACCTTACCCAGTATGCCCGCGAGAATAAACTTGATCCCGTGATAGGAAGAGCCGACGAGATAGAGCGGCTCATACAGATACTTTCGCGCAGAACCAAGAATAATCCCGTGCTTATCGGCGACCCCGGCGTCGGCAAAACCGCGATAGTCGAGGGTCTGGCCCAGATGATCGCCTCGGGCGACGTGCCGGATATACTTACGGGCAAAAGAGTAATGACTCTGGATTTGTCGGCTATGGTCGCCGGCACAAAATACCGCGGCGAATTCGAGCAGCGCCTGAAAAACATAATGGAAGAAATTCGCCGCTCCAAGCAGAACATAATACTTTTCATCGACGAACTTCATACCGTCATCGGAGCAGGAGCGGCCGAGGGCGCTCTCGACGCTTCTCATATGCTTAAACCCGCTCTGGCCAGGGGCGAACTGCAATGCATCGGCGCCACTACCCTCGACGAATACAGAAGGCATATAGAGCACGACGCGGCTCTTGAACGGCGATTTCAGCCCATAATAGTCGATCCTCCGTCGGTGGAAGCGACCGTTGAAATTCTTAAAGGCCTTCGCGAAAAGTACGAAAAGCATCACAAAGTCACATATACCGACGAGGCGCTTGCCGTGGCTTCGGAACTTGCCGACCGCTATATCTCCGACCGCTATCTGCCCGACAAGGCCATAGACCTCATAGACGAAGCAGGCGCCCGCGCGCGGCTGAACTCTGCCAATCTCCCCGATGAACTTAAAAAATACGACTCGGAACTCGAAAAAATAACCAAGGAAAAAGAGCTCAGTATCGCGGCGCAAAACTTTGAGGCCGCGGCGAAGTCGCGCGACGCGGAGAAAGAGCTTAAAAAAGCCATAGAGGAAGGCAAAAGAAAGTGGCGCAAAGAGCGCGAGGAAGCGCGTCCCGTAGTGGGCGCAGACGATATAGCGCTCATAGTTTCCAAGTGGACTAATATTCCGCTCACGCGTCTGACGGAAAAAGAGCAGGAACTTCTTATCAATCTTGAAGATGAGCTGCATAAACGCGTCGTGGGTCAGGACGAAGCGGTCAAAATAATAGCCCGCGCGCTGAGACGGTCGCGCACGGGAATGCGCGACCCTCTGAAACCCATAGGTTCTTTCATTTTTCTGGGACCTACGGGCGTCGGAAAGACGGAACTGGCCAGATCTTTGGCGAGCGTCTTATTCGGCAACGAGAACGCGCTGGTAAGAATCGATATGTCGGAGTTCTCGGAAAAATTCACAATATCCCGTCTTATAGGAGCTCCTCCCGGATACGTGGGTTATGAAGAAGGCGGACAACTCACGGAACATGTTCGCAAAAAACCTTATTCCGTGGTGCTCCTCGACGAAATTGAAAAGGCGCATCCCGATCTTTTTAATATGCTTCTGCAAATAATGGATTCGGGCGTGCTGTCCGATAATCTCGGACACAAAGTCAACTTTAAGAATACTGTGCTGATAATGACTTCCAATGTGGGAGCGCGGAATCTTTTTTCCGGAAAGTCGCTCGGATTTCTCGTGCAGGAAGACGCCGTGTCCGACTACGCCGCCATAAAAGAAACGGTCAACGAGGAGCTGAAAAAAACATTTTCGCCGGAGTTTCTCAACCGTCTCGACGACATAGTGGTGTTCCATCCGCTCGCGCGGCAGGAGATAAGAAAGATTCTTGACATTCTTCTTGCCCGCGTAAACGAAAGAATGATGAAGCGCAATATCCGTATGGATTTCACCGAGAAAGCCATTGAGTTTTTGATGGAAAAGGGTTTCGACCCCAAATACGGGGCGCGGCCGCTTTCGCGCGTCATACAAAAATACGTGGAGGATACTTTAACCGACGAACTTCTTAAAAGAAACGTCTCCGGCGTGCTGACCGAAAAAACGGATATTACTTTGGATTATTCCGAATCGGCGAAAAGAATGGAGGTCGTCCCTAAAATATGAATTCAGACAAACGCAAACGCTCCGACGCACCGCCTCCTACGGAAACGCAGTTGGGCGAGGCCTACTATAAACGCTACGGCGTTTATTTCACCAGGAACATAATTAAAAAACTGACCGGCCAGGTCACGCTTTCCCTACGGGACATGTACAGCGCGTTCAGGGGGAAGGAAAAAAACAATAACCGGTGAAAAAGAAGATTTTTCTGGCAGTTCTGGTCGCGGCGGCCGCTCCGTTCTTTTTTTTTTCCGTCGAATCGGATAAACTTCGCGCGAAAATGGAACGGATGGCGGCATCGTCCGGTTTCGCGGTAAAAATCGGCTCCGCCGGTTTTCGGTTGCCCGCCTCAATAACTCTTTCCGATGTGTCCGTGGAGAAAAACGGCACCTTCCTTAATATCCCCCGCATCAATATCTCGGTTTCCATCGTAAGATTTATCGCGCAGGATCCTTTTGTGGTCGTTTCGCTGAAGGAGCCGTCGTTTGATATTGCCGACTTTTCGTGGATTCCGCAAGAATCTTCGCCCGCCGGCGGTCTGCCTTTGGGGCTGGTTAAAATAGAAAACGGGTCCGTTCGATACGAAGGCGCCGGAATAACTCGGGCGCGCGGCGATTTTTCTTTCCGCCATAGCCGGGTGGAAGGTCTTCTGAAAGCCGATGCGCTTTCCGGCCGCATGGTTTTGCGACTCACCGGTAAATCCGGCGACGTAAGGGCCGCTCTGAACGCCGATAATCTCAAACTCCCCGGCTCTCCTGCGGGAGCCCCGCCGATAAAACTATCCGCGAAGGGCCGCATCGACGACGATAAGATAACGGCTCACTTCAAGGTGTCTTCGGGAGAGTTGAAAATTCGCGGCGAAGGCGATTACCGTGGAGGCAATTACAACTTCTCCGCCGAATGGGAAGGTCTCAGCGAATCGTACGGCGCCGGTTCCGCCGAAATAAAAGGCGATATTTCCGGTCTCAGATTCGCCGTAAAATCTCCGGCGGCGAACGTCGACGGCTTTGCGCGTTTTGAACGCGGGGGGGTGGCCGTAGAGACATCGACCGCGGCGATCCGGTTTGTATCGCGGGACTTTTCCGTCGACGGCGAAGCGGCGGTGAAGGGCTTTTGGGCTTCGGGCGGACGCTCTTCGGCCGCGGCGTCGTTTAGCGGACGCACGGCAATAAAGGATGCCGTCGGGCGTTTGAAAATTGACGCCGTACAGAAGGGCGATAGTGTCAGGATTGACGCGGCGCTGTCGCCGTCGGGCGCGCGCGCGGCTCTGTCGATAGATATCGGCGGAGGAATCGAAGGAACTTTGAGCGACGGCAAAAAAGGACGCGCCTCGCTGCGGGGGACATTCGCTCCGCTTGATATAACTTTCAGCGCGGACGATTGGAACGCCGCGGCGATTTCGTCGTCGGCTATTCCCGTCGCCGGACGTTTCGGCGCGTCGGGCAGTTTGACCGGTTCCGGCGGCGAATGGCTTCTGGCCGTTCGCGCGCGGGCCGTCGACGCCGTATGGAATGGATTTAATCTGGGCAGTTGCTCGGCGGATATTACCGCCGGCCCGAAGTTGTTGGCCGTTACGGACGCTTCTTTGAGCGGCGGCAGAATAAAGGGTTACTACAAATCCGTCAAAGGAGTTTCCACAGAGCTTAAGGCCGTCGCTGATGAAGCCGATATGGGCGTGCTGTCGCTTTTGGCCCGTCGCCGCGTTGCCGGACGGCTTACGGGGCGGCTGGAGATATCGACATCCGGAGAAAAGCCGCCGTACGGGAAAGCCGATATCACCGTTCGCGGTCTGGCCGTTGACGGTCGGGCGCTCGGCGAACTTAAAGCTTCCGGATTTCTGGACGGCCGCGACATCGCTTTCGATAAATTTTCGCTGATGGGTCCCGACGGGTCTCTATCCGGCGGTTTTTCCGTGATAGGATCCAAAGTCACGGGACTTTTCGGATTCGGCGCGTATGCCGTCGCGGGGAATATGAAGGCCACGGGGCAGATATCAGTTTCGGGAAGGTATAAAACCATCGATGATTTCAGTTTATCCGCGCAGTCCAAAAAAATGTCGCTGGCGGGTTTTATGCACGGCGACGCGCCTTTGCTTATTACCGCGCACTCCGACTCTTCCGCGTATAAAATATCCGAACTGCGTTACGGACATCTTCATGCCCGCGACATCACGGTCAAAAAAACTCCCGCAGGAGAGCTTTCGGGGGTCGTAACGCTCAATGACTATCCCTTGTCGATACTCTCAAATGATCTGAAAGGAAGTTGCCGCGCCGACGGCACATTATACGGCGCATTGTCGTCGCCTAAACTGAAAGTGGCCTACAAAGCCGACGGTGTAGAGTTTTCTACGCACGTTCCGGCCGCCAGATTGTCAGGTTCGGGAGTATATTCCGACGGCGTTTTCAGGATCTCCGAATCCAAAGTGTCACAGCCGCGGGCGCAGGCCGTTTTCGGCGGAAGCGTTACCGCGGAAAATATTGACGTGTCCGGCAAGATTACCGCATCGGGCATATCGGGTATCGTAGCCGTCGACGGATTGACTTCGGGCCCGCTGGCGATGAATTTCGGCGTTACCGGGAAGCCGTCGTCGCCGGTCGTGGATATATCCGGTGAAATAGCGGATTTCTCCTACGGCGGGGCCGTCGCGGATAAGATTAAATTAGCGTCGCGGTACGACACCGGAAAAATATCTTTTTCGGAAAGTTCGATAAGGTTCGGCGGCAACGAAATAAAAATTTTGCCCGGCAGTTCGTATGATATCGGCGCCGGACTATACGATATTAAACTCCTGGTGGTAAGCTTACGCGCGGGTATTCTCAGCGCTCTTGGACGTCTGGGCGTGTCGGGCAAAATACCGACGGCGACATCGCCCGCGGCCGGCGCTCTGAGGCTGGATGATTTCTGGATAGGCGGAAAAAAATTCACCCGCTCCGAACTGCTGTACGAAATTTCCGACAAAAGAATTCTTTTGGCTTCTCCGGCGGGCAAATCCGAATCATTCCGCGCCGAAGCGGGATTCGCGGCCGATTCAGTCGCCGCGCGCATAAATTACGCCGGTTCGGCCGGAGATTCCGCGGTCATCAACCTCGATTCGCGCGCGGGCGTTCTGGCCGCCGACGGCAATCTGGTTTCGTTCTCCGTCGACACTATTTCCTCTATGCTTGATTCCCCGCTTGAGGCGTCGGGATCGCTGAACGCCACCGTTAAACTCTCCGGCTCGGCCGGAAATCCCGCGCTGGAGGCCCGCGCCGTCGTATACAGCGGTTCGGTATCGGGGATAATGTTCGACGAGGTCAGCGCGGAGGCCACCCTTAACGACGGCGTTCTCGACCTGGTTTCAGCCCGCGCGGTAAAGGCCAACGCTTACCGGTTAAGCGCGGCCGGACGGCTTTACGTGGCTCCGCCCGCCGACAAAACCAGAAGACGCGGCGCGTCGCTTCGTAACGATTTTACGGTTACTCTTGATGACGGCCGACTTTCTTTTCTGGAAGCGTTCGATTTTGTCAAAAAAGCCGAAGGGCCCGTCACCGGACGTATGGAAATCCGCGGCACGCTTGACGAGCCGAAGCTTACCGGTTTTTTGAAAATTGAAAACGCCACGGCCGAGCTTTCCGCCTATCTTGCGAAAATCAATAATCTCAATCTCATCGCCACACTGAAAGAGAATGCTCTTACCGTCGAGAACTTTTCGGGGCGGTCGGGTTCGGGCAGATTTTTGCTGCAGGGCGCGGCGCGTATCGAAAACTTCGCTTTTGCCGACGTGGATTTTACGTTTAAGAATACTACTTCCGTCGGAATAGACCTTTTTGTTCCCGAACTTCCCATACCCACGCAGTTTTCAAAGGAGACGGGAGCCAAGTTCGCGTCCTCCCATTCCAATGGTAAACCGAGATTTGAAATCAGTATAAAGGGCGATCCGCGATCCAAATTTACCCTCGGCGGATGGGTAAAACTCGACCATACATATTTTTCGTATCCGCCGCCTCCGCCGCTCGTATCGGAAGATCCCGCGCGGCATATCCTTGAAAAACTGTATCTTGATCTGACGCTCCAGACGGGCGAAAATACCTGGTACGAAAATGAGCTGGTTTCTGTCAATATCGAAGGGTCTATGACGCTGAAGGGAAATTATTACGGGCCTTTCGTGACCGGTTCGGTGGAGTCCAAGCGGGGTTACATATCGTACATAGGCAACGAATTCCGTATACAAAGCGCGCGTTTCGAGGTCTCCGGCGCCGACGCCTATCTGGAGGGGTCGGCCTCAAAACAGATGGCCACCTCCAAGGGATACGACACGGTGCAAGTGATAATCGACCGTTCTCTCATCGGCCGGCTGCAACCCAGGTTCGTCTCATCGGACGACCCGTCTTTGCCGTCGGAAAAAGTTTTCGCGCGTATTGTGGGCGGGGACAGCGAGAATATGACTCCGCAGGACCGCGATCTTATGCTGCGGCAGGGACTTGTGCGGCTTCTGGATTCGTCTCTGGCCACTCCGTTTGCCAGGACGCTTTTAAGACGTTCGGGCGTTGTGGATATAATGAAAGTCAGTTATGCCCAGCCGACTGTCTCCGACCCCGACACCGCGCCGCGCGATTCGTCGGAGACATTGCCGGAGCTTCTCCGCGGAACAAAATACACATTTGAGAAGTACGTCTCCGACGCGATGCTTCTGGGATACAGCGTAACGCTCGACGAATATCTCAATAAGCTCGATCTTAAACACGAGGTCGAAGTCGCGTATCGTATGAAGGGCAACGTTTTTCTGCGGGGCATTTATGAGTTGGACTCAAAATCGCTCATACGTCCGCCCGAGCGCAGGATAACCATAGAGCAGCAGTGGCGTTTCGGCTGGCCCAAGAAACAATAGCGGTTTTTTGCGCCCCGCGCTTTTTAATTTTGTATAATCAAAAACCATGTCCGAAGTGCTCGTCTTGAACAGGAACTATTACGCCATACAAATAACCTCATGGCAGCGCGCCATCGGGTTGCTTTACGTGGAACACGCCGAAGTCGTCGACGAGGAATACCGCACTTACGATTTTAAGGATTGGCTGGAAATTTCCAGGATGATGGGAAACGGCGCTTCGAGTTTTGTGCGGACGCCTTCTTTCAGAATAGCCATACCCGAAGTCATAGCCCTCAAATTCTACGACAAGCTGCCGTCATCCGAAGTAAAGTTCACCCGCAAAAATATCTACGAGCATTATGCGCATAAGTGCTGCTACTGCGGCAAAAAATTTCCCACCAGCGGGTTAAACCTCGACCACGTCATACCCCGCTCCCGCGGCGGCAGGACGTCGTGGGATAATATAGTCACGTCGTGCGTTCGCTGTAATATAAAAAAAGGCAGCCGTTTTCCGGCCGAGGCAGGGATGAAGCTGCTTGTGCCGCCCTCAAAACCCAGATGGTCGGGAGCGCTCTCGCTGGCGATACGCGCCAACGTAAAAATAAAAACTTCGTGGCAGAAGTTCGTAGACAACGTTTACTGGAATATAGAGCTTGATAGGGATTGATCGACAATAATAAAATGCCCTGATTCGAGGCGCGGAGGAAATTGTGGACGAAACTAAAATTATTCTGAGTGAAAAACAAATCCCCGAGAAGTGGTACAACATCCAGGCCGACCTTCCGGAGCCGCTGCCGCCGGTGCTTCACCCCGGCACGCGCAAGCCGATAGGCCCGGCCGATCTGGCTCCGCTTTTTCCTATGGAACTCATCAAGCAGGAGGTCTCTACGGAAAAATGGGTGGCAATCCCCGACGAGGTAAGAGAGATTTACCGTTTATGGAGACCTTCGCCTCTGATTCGCGCCCGTCGTCTCGAAAAAGTTCTGGGCACTCCGGCGAAAATTTATTATAAATACGAAGGCGCCAGCCCCGCGGGTTCGCACAAATTAAATACCGCTCTGGCTCAGGCGTACTATAACAAGAAAGAAGGCGTAACGCGGCTTTCTACCGAGACGGGCGCGGGACAGTGGGGCAGCGCGCTGAGTATAGCGGCGTCATTTTTCGGCCTGAAGTGCACCGTCTATATGGTAAAGGTAAGCTACAATCAAAAACCCTACCGCAAAATAATGATACAGTCGTTCGGAGCGGAGGTATTCGCCAGCCCGTCGGACAGGACAGAATCCGGCCGTAAAATTCTGGCCGAGCATCCCGATACGTCCGGCTCGCTGGGTATAGCCATTTCGGAGGCCGTGGAAGACGCCGCCAGGCACGGCGACGTAAAATACGCCCTCGGCAGCGTTCTTAACCACGTGCTTCTGCACCAGACGGTCATCGGTCTGGAGGCGCAGAAGCAAATGGAAATCGCGCAGGATTATCCCGATGTCGTCATAGGATGCGTCGGCGGCGGATCGAATTTCGCCGGCCTGGCGTTTCCCTTTGTCGCGGACAAAATTTCCGGCAAAGCGAAAAATATCCGCCTGGTGGCCGTGGAGCCGTCGGCGTGTCCCACGCTTACCAGGGGCGCTTACGCTTACGACTTCGGCGATACGGCGGGACTTACGCCTCTCATAAAGATGTTCACTCTCGGCCACGCGTTTGTGCCGTCGGGGATACACGCCGGCGGATTGAGATATCACGGTATGGCGCCGCTGGTCAGCCATCTGCACAAATTAAAACTCATCGAAGCCGTGGCTTATTCTCAGAACCCCGTCTTTGAGGCGGCTCTGATTTTTGCCAGGTCCGAAGGCATAATTCCCGCGCCGGAAGCGGCGCACGCCGTCAAATGCGCGGTGGATGAGGCGCTGGCCGCCAAAAAATCCGGAGAAAAAAAGACCATTCTTTTCAATCTTTCCGGCCACGGACACTTCGATATGGCCGCTTACGACGATTATCTCGCGGGCAAACTCAAGGATATAGCGTTTTCCGACGACGAAATGCAGAAAGCGCTTAAAGACCTTCCGCGTATTTGACGTACCCGCCCAAAGGCGAAAGAGATAAAGCGTAAAGCGTGAATCGTGAAGTGTGAAGAGTCAAAAGAAAACTACTCTTCAACCTTTCCGCTTCACGTCTTTTGTTGCGAAGTTGTTACGAGCGGTTTGCGGCAAAGAACTCCGACATATGTTTGAAATTCTGAGCAAAAAAACTCTGGCCGACGGCATCCGCAGGATTGTCGTCAACGCTCCTTACGCGGCCCGCAAAGCTCGCGCCGGGCAGTTCGTCGTGATAATGCTTTCCGAGTACGGCGAAAGAATTCCCTTGACCATAGTGGAAACCGACGGCGATTCGCTGACGTTGATTTTTCAGGAAGCGGGCAAAACCACCATGGAACTCGGGGCGCTTAAAACCGGCGACAAGCTTGCCGATGTTTTGGGCCCGCTGGGGCAACCCACGGTTATAGAGGACTTCGGCAGGGTCATTACCGTCGGAGGGGGAGTCGGAGTGGCGGAGGTTTATCCGGTATCGAAGGCGCTTAAAGCCGCCGGCAACCGCGTAGTTTCCGTGATAGGCGCGCGCTCAAAAAATCTGCTCATACTCGAAAAGGAAATGCGGGCCGTAACCGATAATCTCTACGTTGCCACCGACGACGGTTCGTACGGAATCAAAGGAAACGTGGGCGACATTTTAAAAGACCTGATAGTAAACATCCGCCCCGATTTGGTCTACGCCATAGGGCCTGTCCCGATGATGCGGGCGGTGTCCGATATTACCAAAGTGCACGATGTTAAAACTCTCGTCAGCTTGAATCCCATTATGGTCGACGGCACGGGGATGTGCGGCGCCTGCAGGATAAATGTGGGCGGGCAAACCAGATTTTCGTGCGTGGACGGTCCGGAGTTCGACGCGCACGAGGTCGATTGGGACGAACTTTCGATGCGGCTGCGACTGTTCAAAATCGAGGAAGCCCGCTCGATTGACCACTATTGCCGTCTCAAAGCGCTTAAAACATCCAGGGAAAAGAACGTAAGCATAGAGTGAACCGACGATGAAACGAGTAGAAATGAAGGAGCGCGCCCCGCTTGAGCGCGCGAAGGACTTTAACCCCGTCACACTCGGGTACACCAAAGAGGAAGCCGTAAAAGAGGCGTCCAGGTGCATCCAGTGCAAAAACCCTCTGTGCGTCGAAGGGTGTCCCGTCGGTATACGAATTCCCGAGTTCATAAAAAAACTCTCGGAAGACGACTTCGCCGGAGCCGTTCGAGTGCTCAAAGACACAAATGATTTGCCGGCGATATGCGGCCGCGTCTGCCCGCAGGAGACCCAGTGCGAAGCGCGCTGTATCATAGGCAAAAAAGGCCAGCCGGTCGCCATAGGCGACCTTGAGCGTTTCGTCGGGGATTGGGCGATAGGCGCGGGAATGTCCGCCGGCGAAAGCGTTTCCAAACAAAAGAGACCCAAAGGCCGCAAGGCAGCCATAATAGGTTCCGGACCCGCGGGATTGACTTGCGCCGGCAATCTGGCTAAGGCGGGACTGGACGTAACGGTGTTTGAATCGCTCCATCTTTTCGGAGGGGTATTGCGTTACGGGATACCCGAATTCCGTCTGCCGGGCAGGATAATAGAATCGGAATTAAGATACCTGAAGTCGCTGGGCATAAACTTTGTTTCAAACGTCCTCGTCGGAAGAACTCTTACCATAGACGAGATAATGAAAGAGTACGGCCTTATCTTCATCGGTACGGGCGCGGGGCTGCCGAATTTTCTGGGCGTTCCCGGCGAAAATTTCAATCACATATATTCCGCCAACGAGTTTCTCGTGCGGTTGAATATGATGCACGCGTTCGATTTTCCGCAATACGATACTCCGATTTACATAGGCAAGAAAGTCGTGGTGGTGGGAGGGGGAAACACCGCCATGGATGCGGCCCGCTCCGCGCTGCGGCTCGGCGCCGAGGAAGTAACGCTCGTTTATCGCAGGTCGGAAAATGAAATGCTTGCCCGCCGTGTCGAAATCGCGCACGCGCGGGAAGAGGGCGTAAAGTTTATGCTTTTGACGCAACCCGTTGAATTTCTGGGCAACGAAAAGGGCTTCGTCCGCGCGATGGAATGCGTTAAAATGGAACTTTGCCGGCCCGACGACGCCGGACGATGTTCCGTAAAACCCGTCGCGGGATCCAACTTCATAATTCCGGTCGATATGGTAATCGTGGCGGTGGGGCTGCTGCCAAATCCCGTGGTTCCGTCTCTTACGCCGGAGCTTAAAACCGACGGGCACGGCTATCTTGTCGTGGATTCCGATTTAATGACCGCCGTGCCGGGCATCTTCGCGGGCGGAGATATCGTCGGTGGAGACACGGTGATAGAGGCCATGGGCATGGCCAAGAAAGCGTCGGAAGCGATGCTCAGGTATGCGGCCGATAAGTAGGATAAAAATGAAAAAAATAAAAAACGCCGCGGCGGATCGTCTTGTCCGTTTCAGCGTATCGCTGGAACAAAAACTGCTCAATGTCCTCGACTCGCACGTGCGTTCAATGAACTATCCCACGCGTTCCGAGGCGCTCAGGGATTTGATAAAAGAAATTGCGGTGGACAAGGAATGGACGGGGGGGGCTCGCGTGGCCGCCGTAGCCACGATAGTGTACGACCATCACAGGCATGCCGTCGTCGATAAACTGCTTGAAATACAACACGACGCGGGCGACGTTATAATATCGTCGCAGCACGTGCATCTTGACTGCGACAACTGTCTTGAAATAATCGCCGTGCGCGGACCCGCGTCAAAAATAAAAGATTTTTTCCGTCGTCTTAAAACCATCAAGGGCATAAAGCACGCGTCTTTGAGCAGAGCCACCCTGGGCTCGCAAATTCCCTGAAGATATCGTAATTGTAATTCCGGATTGTTGAAAAAGCCCAACAGTGTCACCCTGAACCTTTCGCCTTCTGTCATCCTGAGCGTAGCGAAGGATCTCGTCCTACTCAGGGCAGGCTCCGTGAAGGGTCTCGTTTGTCGTGACGCCGCCGAAGGACCCAGAATGACGCCGCCGAAGGACCCAGAATGACGCCGCCGAAGGACCCAGAATGACATCGCGAAGGACTCAGAATGACTAAACAAGGGTTTTTCAACGGCCTCAATATCTGACAACAGCCGTCCCCGCCTAATTCCCCGCCCACCGATGCTTCACTAAATAATGGATACATCGGAGGCGCGATTTTCAAGACGGATGCAAGGCGCGACGACGAAGGCGTATCCTCTGTGATACGTCGAGGAGGAGCAACGCGGCAGACGCTTGAAAGGCGCGCCTCCCCGAAGGGGCCGGCCGTTTTTGGGCTGCGACTTCGTTGCTCGTCGCTTGTGTAGCGCTGCGGCTACACCGCGCTCCTCGCTCCTTGTCTCGCTCCAAAACCGGCTCGGCCGCTGTATTCATTATTTAGTGAAGCATCGGTAAAGTCCGCCGGTCTTTTCTTTCTTAATCCGAAATAATATTCGATTGCGTCGAGAGTTCTTGCCGCCGCGCGTCCGTCGCCGTAAGGGCTTGCGCCGCGCGACATCGAGGCGTAGAGTTTTTTGTCCGATGCCAGACGTTTCATCGCCCCGCTCACGCCTTGATAGCCGTTGCCGGCAATAATGACCGC
This sequence comes from Elusimicrobia bacterium HGW-Elusimicrobia-1, assembly GCA_002841695.1. Classification (NCBI taxonomy): domain Bacteria; kingdom Pseudomonadati; phylum Elusimicrobiota; species Elusimicrobia bacterium HGW-Elusimicrobia-1. The sequence goes on from PHAN01000004.1 coordinate 25,357, forward strand.
GCCGGCGGCCACGGCCTCCGGTCTTTCGGAAATATTCCGCAGCACAATCACCGGCTTTTTCAAAAAAGGCGCCTCTTCCTGAATTCCTCCCGAATCCGTCAGAACGAAATACGCTCCCGACATCAATTCGACCAGGGTGAAATAATCCACAGGTTCGATGAGGCGGATATTTTTGGAACCCCCGAGAATCTTTTTGGCGGCCGGGAGTATGTTCGGATTAGGATGAACGGGGTAGACGACCCGTATCCCGGAGTCGTTTGCAAAATCCCGCACGGCCGCGAAAATCTCGCGCAGCGGCCTGCCGAAATTCTCCCGCCGGTGGCAGGTCATAAGAACGAACTTCCCGGTGATATCCGGCAACAGCGAAGGCCGCTTTGATTTTTTCACCAGGGTCGCGGCCGTTTTCAGAGCGTCGATGACCGTGTTGCCGGTGGTGAAGATGCCGCGCGCGGCGATATTCTCCGCGAGCAGGGCATTTTTTGAGGCCTTCGTCGGAGCAAAGTGCAGTTCGCAAACGGCGTCGGTGAGACGTCGGTTCATCTCTTCCGGAAACGGCTGATAAATATTCCGCGTTCTTAAACCCGCTTCGACGTGGCCCGCGGGAATTCTGCGATAGTATGCCGCCAGAGTTGCCGCCAGAGTCGTGGTGGTATCGCCGTGCACGAGCACAAGGTCGGGTTTTTCCGCGTCCATAACTTTACCCGAGCGTTCCAGAACCGCCGTGGTTATATGCGTAAGGGATTGCGAGTCCTGCATTATGTCGAGGTCATAATCCGATTTGATCCCGAAGACCTTCATGGCGTCGTCAAGCATACGGCGATGCTGCGCTGTCACGCATATTACGCTTGAAAATCTATTTTTCCGTCGGGCAAGTTCGAGCGCTACCGGCGCCATTTTAATGGCTTCCGGACGGGTGCCGAACACGGACAATATTTTTATCCTGGCCTTGCGCGGCATATTTATTTCCTTATTATCGTCAAAATCACGGTTAAGTTGGCCAATATGAGCGTGACCACGTACATAAGAAGAACGACTTCCCGCTGCGTCCATCCGAACCCCAGAAACTTGTGGTGTATGTGTTCCTTGTCCGGCGCCGATAGTTTTACGCCTTTGCGCCATCGTCTGAAAATAGACAGGCATACGTCGAGTATAGGCAGCGCCACGACGGTAATGGGGATTAACAGCGACAGAAATGCGGTGCTCTTAAGCGTGCCGGTGGCGGATATCGCCGCAAGCATGAAGCCGAGCATAAGCGCGCCCGAATCTCCCATAAAAACTCTGGCCGGAGGAAAGTTATAGACAAGAAAACCCACTGCCGCGCCCGCCACGCCAAGGGACATCACCGCCGAAAGTGTGAGTTGCCTCGCCAGGTCGGCGTTGGCTCCTTTGCTCAGGATTACGCTCACGGCAAAAAATGAAGCCGCCGCTATGGCCACAATTCCGGCTGCCAGGCCGTCGAGTCCGTCGGCAAGGTTGATGGTGTTCATGAAACCGATTATCCAGATTACAGTCACTATCTGCTGAAGAATTTGCGGGAAAGCGACGGTTTTGTAGAAAGGTATCGTAAGCCCGAATATGCGCACGCCGAAATCCATCGCCACGTAGGCGGCGATTATCTGCGCCAGAAGTTTGGTGGCGGCGCGGATATTTTTTTTGTCGTCGATGGCTCCGGTGATGACCGCCGCCGTAGCGCCGAAAGCTATGCCGCGGAGTTGCTTTGACAAAAGCAGACCCTTGTAGTTATATGTAAGGAGTTCGCGGAAAGTGGGGAAGAGATAGAATGCCGCCGCGATACCCGACGCTATGCCCAGAAAAATTCCGATTCCGCCCCATCGGGGCAGCGCCAGCCGGTGCACCTTGCGCGCGCGGGGGTGGTCGAGCACGTCGAATTTTTTGGCCAGAATTATGGATACGGGGACAAAAATCACCGCTCCCGCGAAAGACGCCATAAATGTAGTCAGGTATAGGAGCATTTATTATTTTAACGTCATTGCGAGGAGTTGTAGGGGCGAAAAATCTTTCGCCCCTGCTTATTGAGATTGCCACGGCCATCAAGTTTGTAAACTTGATGGCCTCGCAATGACAAAAGTGTTTATGGACGCGTAATGAGAAAATTGAATCGAAACCGTGATTCTATTTCGTGCCGAACAGCCGGTCTCCGGCGTCGCCGAGCCCCGGTATTATGTAACCGTGCGAGTTTAAGCGTTTGTCGACGGCGGCAAGATAGAGCGGAACTTCAGGGTGGTACTTATGAACGACTTTGATTCCTTCGGGCGCCGCCAGTATTCCCAGATAAATTATTTTTTTGACGTTTTCTTTTTTCAAGATATTTATCGCCTCTACCAGCGAGTTGCCCGTGGCGAGCATCGGGTCCAGAAGAACCACCAGACGCTTGTCTATGTCGCGGGGAAGTTTTATGAAATAATCCACGGGCAGCAGAGTTTTAGGGTCGCGGTAAAGGCCTATATGACCGATGCGGCTTTGGGGCAGAAGCGGGTGTATGCCTTCGGCCATGCCGAGCCCCGCTCTGAGTATAGGAACCAGACATATCATTTTGCCCGACACTATTCGTCCCGGCGACATTCCAAGCGGCGTCTTTATTCTTACGGCTTTCGTAGCCACGCTGCGGGTCACTTCGTAAAACATCAGCGCCGACACTTCCTTGAGAACTTCGCGGAAATCCTTGGGACGCGTTTCTCTGTTCCTTAGGACGCTGAGTTTATGCTGCACAAGCGCGTGCTGGATAATTTTAAGATTTTTCATGTTCATTTTCATCCGTATTGGCCTCCGTCGCTAAATTTTAAGACGCGGATACAACGGGAACTTCGATACCAGCGCCCGCACGGTTTTTATCGCCCGTGATTTCTGCGCCGCCGAATCGTGTTTTTTAAGAAGAGACGCCATCGTGTCTCCTATTATTTCCATCTCCCGCTCTTTCATCCCGCGGGTGGTCAGAGCCGGCGTGCCCACGCGTATGCCGCTTCCGACGGCGGGATTTTCTTTATCGTAAGGAATCGAATTTTTATTGACGGTAATTCCGGCCGATTCGAGCGCGTTCTGCGCGTCCCTGCCGGTAAGCCCCACCGCGGTGACATCGACCATAAACATATGGCAGTCGGTTCCGCCGCTTATTATTTTAAATCCCCCGCGTTCAAGGGCGCCGGACAGAGCGCGCGCGTTGGCCAGAACCTGCCGCTGGTAGTTTTTGAATTTCCGACTCGACGCCTCTTTGAAAGCCACGGCCTTTGCGGCGATTACGTGCATCAGCGGCCCGCCCTGGGTTCCCGGGAATATCGTGCGGTCGATGTCCTTGGCGAATTTGTTTTTGCACAGTATGACGCCGCCGCGCGGCCCTCTCATCGTCTTATGTGTCGTAAAAGTGACGAAGTCGGCGCACGGCACCGGCGACGGATAGACGCCGGCGGCCACCAGACCCGCATAGTGGGCGATGTCGGCCATAAAATAGGCGTTGATGCTTCTTGCCACTGAGCATATCCGGCCCCAATCTATCGTGCGGGAGTACGACGAGGAACCGGCCACAATGAGTTTCGGCCGGTGTTTTACCGCAAGACGTTTTATCTCGGCATAGTCGAGCAGCAAATCTTTTTTGCGGAGATTGACCGGTATCACCTTGAAATATTTGCCCGAAAAACTCGCCGGATGTCCGTGCGACAGATGTCCGCCGTGCGCCAGATGCATTCCCATTATCGTATCGCCGGGATTGAGCACCGCGAAATACACCGCCATATTGGCCTGCGTTCCCGAGTGCGGCTGAACGTTGGCGTGCTCCGCGCCGAAAAGTTTCTTCACTCGCTCCCGCGCGATATCTTCCACTCCGTCGACAAACTGGCAGCCGCCGTAGTAACGGCGGCCGGGATAGCCCTCCGCGTATTTATTGGTAAGCGCCGAGCCCTGCGCGTCCATCACGTCCGTCGAAGTAAAATTCTCCGACGCTATCAGTTCAAGGCCGTCGCGCTGCCTGGAGAGTTCTTTTTTGATCAGCGAATATATCGCGGGATCGTTTTTTTTAAGCGTCATTTTTTATCATCCTTGTATTGAATCTCGCGCATCACTTCGGCCAAACGGTCTTTTATCGCCGCGAAAGTCGTACTGTATGCTTCGTCGCTCAGGCCTACGGGGTCGGGGATTTCGCTTTCGCCGCCCAGAAGTTTTATTTTTTCGCCGCGCCCGAAGAGTGTTTCCACCAGCAGTTTGTGGTGCGACTCCATCACATATACGATTTCGGCTTCTTCCACGTCGGACGCATCGACCACCGTGGAGACGTGCGCCTCGGCCGATATGCCTTCTTCGGCCAGCATGTTTTTTACTATGTCCGGCACGCGAAAGGCCTTCGATGCCGCGGTGCCGCGCGAGGAAACTTCAACATGGTTATCCCGACGGGTGTCCGCGAGCATTTTTCTGAGCATATATTCGGCCATCACCGAACGGCAGGTGTTGCCGGTGCATACGAACACGATTTTTCTCATGTTCTGTACGCCGCGTTGACTTTTATGTATCCCTCGGAAAAGTCGCAGGAAAAGTATTTCGCCTCTCCCTTGCCGGAGCCGATTTTTATGTTGATTTCGACTTTTTTTGCCGAAAGTATTTTTTTTGCGGCCGCTTCGGAAAAACTCGCGGGACGTCCGCGCTCAAAGACCTTTAAGCGTCCGAAGGCCACCGACGTGGCCGCCGGCGAAACAAGCGCGCCGCTGCGCCCCAGCGCGGCTACGACCCGTCCCCAGTTGGCGTCGCGGCCGTAGACCGCGGTTTTTACCAGAGGCGATTCCGCCACGCATTTTGCGGCGCGCGCGGCCTCGGAGTCGTTGCGCGCTCCGTCGACGTTTACGACCATAAGCTTTGTGGCGCCTTCGCCGTCCGAGGCCAGAGTTTCGGCCAGATGAACGCAGACCTTTCGGAGCGCGGCCGAAAATGCCGCGAAGTCGCGTCCGCCGTCGATTTTGCGGTTTTGCGCCGCTCCGTTGGCCAGGATCAGCGCCGTGTCGTTCGTGGACGTGTCTCCGTCGACCGTCAGACGGTTGAACGACGCGTCGGCGGCTTTTTTAAGCGCGCGCGACAGCGCGTTTTTCGTTATGGCGGCGTCCGTCAGTATAAAGGAAAGCATTGTGGCCATATTCGGGGCTATCATTCCGGAGCCCTTGGCGCAGGCCCATATTGTCGAGCGTTTTCCGCCGGACATAAACGTCGCATATGCCGACTTCGGGAAAGTGTCGGTGGTCATTATGGCTTTTGCGGCGGCGCCCGGGTCGTTTTTGCCGTCGAGGATTTTTTTTGAGAGTATTTTTACGCCTTTGCGGATTTTTTCAAGCGGAAGGAAATGCCCTATCACTCCGGTGGAAGCCACGAGCACTTCCGCGGGTTTTAGGTTTAAATATTCGGCAACCTCGCGCGATGTCGCTACGGCGTCCTTTATTCCGGCCGCGCCGGTGCAGGCGTTGGCGTTGCCGGAGTTGGCAATTATGGCGCGGCACATCCCGCCTACCCGCAATTTTGAGACGATGACCGGCGCCGCCTTGAAAATATTTTTAGTGAAAACGCCGGCCGCGCGGCAGGGCGCTTCCGAGTAAAAAAGCGCAAGATCTTTTTTGCCGGTTTTTTTTATGCCGCAGGCGGTTCCCGCCGCCGCGAATCCTTTGGGAAAAATCACAATATGCCCTCCGCCTCGTCGAGCCCGAACATTATGTTAAAGTTTTGCGCCGCCTGTCCCGAAGCGCCCTTGATGAGATTGTCGATTGCCGAAATTATAACGGCGCGGTTCGTCCTTGCGTCGAATCTGGCCGCTATGTCGCAGAAATTGGTGCCGACCACGGCTTTTACCGACGGCAGCCCTGTTTCGTCGGAAATTCTTATGAATTTTTCGCCTTCGTAAAATTCCTTGTAGAGTTCGGTAAGAGCCGCGGTGTCTGAGGGCTCTTTCATATCGATATAAATCACCGAAAGCATACCGCGTTCCACCGGCAATATCGACGGAGTGAAAGTAATCTTGATGTCTGTTCCGGTTATGGCGGAAAGCTCCTGCTCGATTTCGGGTATGTGCCGGTGCGCTCCGGCCACATTGTAGGGTTTATGGTCGGGGTGGTCTTTCTGAAAATACTGCGCGGCGAACTTTCTGCCTCCGCCCGATACGCCGCTTTTGGAATCCACTATTATCGACGATAGCACGCACGACCCGGCTTTTTTTGAAAGTAACGGCGCAAGACCGAGTATAGCCGTGGTGGGATAGCATCCCGGGTTTGCCGTTATCGCGGCGTTTTTTATATTTTCGCGGTTGAGCTCGCACATTCCGTATACCGCGCCGGACAGCAGATCCGCACGAGGGTGCTTAATCTTGTACCACTGTTCGTAGACATCCGCGTTTTTGAGACGAAAGTCCGCGCTCAAATCTATGACTTTAACGCCCTTCTCGGACAGTTCGGCGGCAAACGGCGCGGCCTCCGAATGCGGCAGCGCAAGGAACGCCGCCCGGCAGCGCGAAGATATCAGCGCGGCGTCGGCCGGTTCGCACACCAGTTCGCGCGACGACGTCAAATGCGGATATATGTCGCCCAGCTTTTTTCCGACGGTCGCGCCTCTGGCGCAGGCCGCCGCCAGATTTACTCCGGGATGTCTGGTAAGAATTTTAAGCAGTTCTTCGCCGGTGTATCCGCCTATGCCTATTACGGCCGCGTTAATCATATTTTTTCCTCTTCGTCTTTGACCGGCGTCTCGGCGCACGGCGATAATATCACTGTCACTTCGCCTTTGATATCGCGCCCGGAAATCTCCCGCGTTACTTCCGACAGCGTGCCCCTTATGAACTCTTCGTGGACTTTTGTCATTTCTCTGGCCACGCAAACGCGCGTAAGGTCGGGGGGGAACACTTCGGCGAGCGCATCAAGCGTTCCGGCCAGCCGCGCGGCCGACTCAAAAAAAACCACGCTCGTCCCGGACGCGGCCGCTCCGAGCATCTGTTTTTTTAACCTGCCGGTTTTTCGTTTCAAAAAGCCCACGAACACAAAATCTCCGACGGGCGCGCCCGACGCGCATACCGCCGCGGTAACCGCCGACGGACCCGGCACCGGCGAGACCTTTATTCCCGCCGCGATGGCCTCTTTTATCAAAAAAAATCCCGGGTCGGAGACCGCGGGCGTTCCTCTTGAGGATACCACCGCTATATTTTTGCCCTCTTGGAGCATCCTTACGGCGCCCGGCGTTTTTGCGCGCTCGTTGCCCGGAAACAAACTCTCCAGCCGCGCCGTGATGCCGTGCATGACCAGAAGCTTTCTTGTCTGGCGCGTGTCCTCGCAGAAGACGATGTCGGCGGATTTAAGAACGTCGAGGGCTCTGAGGGTTATGTCCCGCGAGTTTCCTATGGGAGTAGAGACGACGTGGAGTATGCCGCTCATGCCGTTTCGGCTTCTTCCGACGAAGCGATTGCCGCCGCGCCCACGGCGTCTTCATCGAGAATTTCTATGAATGCCTTTACGACTTTGGGGTCGAACTGGAATCCCGAACCCCGCTTGAGCTCGTTTATGGCGTGTTCTTTTGGCAGGGCCTTGCGGTACGGACGGTCGGAACACATAGCGTCGTAAGCGTCTATCACGGAAACTATGCGCGCGCCCAGCGGTATCTCCTCTTCCCTGAGTCCCTCCGGATAACCCTTGCCGTTGTACCATTCCTGATGATAAAGTATTATCGGCGCGACGGGATTTAAGAACGTGACCGGCGATATTATTTTATTGCCGATTGCCGGATGCCTTTTGATTATGTCCATTTCTTCCGACGTGAGTTTTCCCGGTTTGTGAAGTATGCTTTCGTTTATCCCTATTTTGCCTATGTCGTGCATAAGCGCGGCGTACTCCACGTGTCTGATCATTTCTCTGGGGAGATTGAGTTTTTTTGCTATCAGTTTCGCGTATTTTCTGGCGCGGTCGGCGTGCTCGTGAGTATAGGAATCTTTGGCGTCTATCATTCTGGCTATGGTTTCGACCATGTCCATATAGAACTTTTGAAGATTGGTGTAGAGCCCCACGTTTTCAAGAGTTATGGCGCCCACGTCGGCGAGTATCGTTATAAGGTGGATGTCGCGCTCCTCGAAGCCGCGCTCGTCGGGGCCGGAGGAAACATTGAGCACGCCCGTCACGCGCTCCTTGACTTTAAGAGGCACCGACAGGAAAGATTTTGACGGATAACGGACGTTCGAGGCCTTGAGAAAACGGATGTCGGTTTCGATGTTGTCGACGAAAAGCGGTTTGCCGGTTTTAGCCACACGTCCCGCTATCCCCTCGCCGAGTTTCATTTTGGTGGCGGCCACGACATTTTCGGGCAGGCCGATGCTCGCCGTGATTCTGAGTTCGTTAGTCTGAGGGTCTATGATCATAAGCGACCCGTTTTCGGAGCGCATCAGTTTGCAGGCGGATTTTATGATCAGTTCCGACAGGTCGGACTTCGACGCTGTGCCGGCGGCCGACATTCCGAACTCATGTATCTCCATAAGAAGCGCAAGGAGATTATCGAGGTCAGCGCGCTGGGTATTGAGTTGTTTTTGAAGTTTTTGGAGGGAATTTTTGAAAAAAACATCGGCCGCGCTTCGCGATTTTTTTTCGCGGCGGTAAGCCGCGAAAAGCCACACGAGCGCAACGGTGACCGCCATCAGGATGACTGAACTCGCTGTAGACATACCGTTATGGTTTTAGAACGCGAAATATTATATCATTTGAACCGAACGTTTCAAAACAATAAAAATATCCCAATATCCATGTATTTATGAAAACAGAGCGTTATCGCGGATTCGGAGGGTCGGGTTTTGAATTTTTCGTCGCCGAAGAAATCGGACGGACGATAAAATCCGCCGCGTCCGCGTCCGATAAATCCGACGGCGATGTTTTTCTGGCGATATTTCCCGAAGACCGTCTTGAAGCGGCGGCCCGGAACATCGGCGCTTTTTGCGGGTATCTGTGCGCCCCCGCCGACGCGGCGGTTTTTCCGTCGGAGGATTCCGGCCGGCGGCTTATGGTTTACGCGCGTATGGCGTCACGCGAGCCGTCGGGCCGGGCCCTCGTCGTGGTGACGTCGCCGGAAGCGCTGGCCGAAGCCGGTCCGTCGCGGAAAGATTTTGTCCGAGGCGGCGGCATTTTGCGTCCGCGCGGAAAATCCGCGGATTTGGCGGATTTGCTGTCTTCGTCGGGATACAAGCGCGTGGATTATGTGGAAAGCGCCGGGCAGTTCGCTATTCGCGGACAGATAACGGATTTCTGGAGCCCTTCGTCGGAACGTCCGGTGCGCGCCGTTTTCGACGGCGACATCGTGGAGCGGCTGCGTTTTTTCGACCCGTCGGAGCAAATTACCGTCGCCGACGCCCCCTCGGCCGAAATCGTGCCCGCCGAGGAAAGGCGTTCCACCGAACCCGCGATGTCCTGGTTCCGCGGCTGCCGCGCCGTCTTCGCCGTTTCGCGTCCCGCCGCATCCGCTGACGGCCCTCTGCCGCCGCAGGACATCGCCGCTCTGGCCGCATCCGCCGCGCCCGCGCGTTTTGTCCTGCACGACCCGTTCGACGGCGATTCGCTTGACGCGGGCTTTTTGTCGGCGTCCTTTTACGGCGGCGACGTCCCGTCGCTTGAGCGCGACATAAAATCTCTGGGCGCCGCCGGATACAAAAAAATCCTGTTCGCGCCGTCGCCCGGCGAAGCCGCCAGATTCGCGGAACTTTTGGAAATGGGCGCCGGCGGCGCGGGTAATTTTGAGATATTCTCCGGCAAAATAACCGAAGGATTTGTTCGCCCCTCCGGCAGGATATTTTTAATCTCGGCCGAACAGTTTTTCTTGCGTTCGGCCGCCCCCGCCCCGTTTGAAAAAATAAAAGCGCCCTCGCGCCGCGCCGAAGGCCTGTGGGAAATGGCCGCGGGTGATTTTGTGGTGCACGAGCGCTACGGCGTGGGAAAATACCGCGGTATCGTGACAATGGACGACCCGCCGCAGGAATTTCTGGCCGTCGAGTACAAGAGCGGCGACACCATATACGTGCCGGTGTACGATTTCGCGCGGATAAAAAAATACATCGGCGCCGAGGGTGTCAGGCCCAAAATTTCGGATCTCGACGCGCCGGGCGTATGGGCGCGTTCGCGGGAGCGCGCAAAGCGTTCCGCCGAAGTGTTCGCCGCGGAGTTGCTGAATCTTTATGCCGAGCGCGAGCGCGCCTCCGCCGCGCCTATGACGCACAGGACGGTCTGGGAGGACGAACTTGAGCAGTCGTTTCCGTTCGAGGAAACTCCCGACCAGAGCGAGGCCATAAAAGCCGCTCTTGCCGACCTCTCCGGCACCCGTCCCGCCGACAGAGTCGTTCTTGGCGACGTGGGTTTCGGCAAAACCGAGGTCGCTCTTCGCGCGGCGTTCAAAGCCGCGGTTAACTCCTGCCAGACGGCGCTGGTGGTTCCCACCACGATACTTGCGATGCAGCACTTCTCGCGTTTCTCGGAACGCCTGGCTCCTTTTCCCGTAAAAGTCGCCGCGTTGCACCGCTTTCAGTCGCCTTCCGAGCAGAAAAAAGCCGTCTCCGACATAGCGTCGGGGGCCGTAGACATAGTGATAGGGACGCACCGCATTCTTTCGTCCGACATCAGTTTCAAAAATCTCGGCTTGCTGATTATCGACGAGGAACACAGGTTCGGCGTGCGTCAAAAAGAAAAACTCCGCCGCTTCTCGAAAAACGTTCACACCATTCTTATGAGCGCCACGCCCATTCCGCGCACGCTCGGCGCGGCCTTAAACGGCATAAAGGATATTTCGATAATAGAAACTCCGCCCGCCGGCCGCAAGCCGGTGGAAACGATAGTGGCCCCGCGCTCGCCGCAACGCGCGCGCGAGGCGATAGTCAACGAACTCGCCCGCGGCGGCCAGGTTTTTTACGTGCATAACACGATAAAAGACCTGCCGCGAAAACTCTCGGAATTATCGTCGGAAGTGCCGCACGCGCGCTGGGGCGTAATCCACGGAAGGATGAAAGCCGAAACCGTGGAGAAAACACTCTACGAATTTTACGGCGGAAAACTCGACTGTCTGCTGTCCACCACCATAGTGGAATCCGGACTCGATATCCCTCAGGTCAATACCATGATCGTCGACGGCGCGCAGAATTTCGGCCTGGCCCAACTCTACCAGTTGCGCGGGCGCGTGGGCCGCGGCGACAAAAAAGCGTACTGCTATCTTTTTTACGACGACAAAAATCTCGCCCAGGAGGCCGCCCGCCGTCTCGACGCGCTCAGGGAGTTTTCTACACTGGGCAGCGGATGGCGTCTTGCCAGGAGGGATCTTGAAATTCGCGGAGCCGGCGCGCTGTTCGGATATCGTCAGCACGGTTTTCTGGCGTCCGTCGGGTTCGACCTTTACGCCAAACTTATTGCGGAAGCCGTCAGAAAGCTGGGCCGGAAGCCGTCCGCCGTCGAAGGCGTCCCCGCCGCGCGTCCCCTTGCGGACATTGAACCGGCCATAGACCTTCATCTTGACGCCCGTATTCCGCCCGCCTATGTCCCGGATGACACCATAAGAATATCTTTTTACCGCAGGTTCGTTTCCGCCGACGACGAGGATGAAATCACTTCCGCGCAGGACGCTCTGAAAGACCGGTTCGGCTCTCTGCCGCGGGAGGTTTTTGAAGTTGCGGAGGCGGCCCGCCTGAGATTGTTTATGCGTCGCAAACTTATTTTGGCAGTCCGCCCGTCCGGCGGCGGGTCGGAAACCGAAATATGCTTTTCCGAAGGCGTACGGATAGAAACCGCCGGAATCAGGGGGCTTATCGATGCCTTCGGAGGACACGTCAGGTTCGCCGCCGACTCCAATACCATCATCGTGTCGGCCGCGCCGCCGCGCACGGCGGCCTCCGCGCGGGCGTTATTGGAAAAGGTAAGTAAATTTGCTACAATCGAAAACTGTTAATTTTTGACTATAACGAGTATTTATATCGTCTGATAACGTTGTTTCGGAGGATACGATGAAAAGAAAAACCGCCCGCTTCGCTTTTGCCGCCGCCGTGCTGCCCCTTGTACTGACATTCGCCGGATGCGGCTCCGACAAAGTCATAGCCAGGATCGGTTCGGAAAAAATTACCCGGTCCGAATTTGAAAAACGACTCGCTTCCGTGCCCCCGTCATACGCGCGCTATCTCGACTCGCCGCAAGGCCGCAAGCAGTTTCTGGATCTTATGGTCAGAGAGAAACTCGTAGTGTCCGAGGCCAAAAAATCCGGCATATCCAAAACAGATGAATATAAGGAAACCGTCAAGCGCTACGCGGACGACGCCCGCCGCCGCATAGAGGAAATGAAAGATACTCTCTTGATGGAGGGTTTTTTAAGCAAACTTCACGGCCAGATTCTCAACCCCTCGGAAGAGGACGTAAAAAAATATTACGATGAAAACAAGGCCGATTTTACGCGGCCGTATGAGATGGGCGTCGCCCATATAGTGCTTCTTGACGAACAAACCGCCGCTGAAACCCTGGCGCGTCTGCGCCGCGGCGAATCGTTTGAAAAACTTGCCGAGAAAATATCCGTTGACCCGACTTCGTCGTCGCGCGGAGGTTTTTTGGGCACGGTAAAGAAGGGCGAACTCGCTCCCGAGCTTGAAATAGTCGCCCGCAAACTTTCCGTGGGCTCCGTCTCATCCGTTGTAAAAACGGAATACGGCTGTCACATAGTCAAAAAAACTTCCGAAAAGTCGCTCCCGCCCGTAAAATTCGAGGAAGCCAAGGAAAATATAAGAAGGATAATGATGAAGACCCGCCTCGACGAATGGGTCAAGGCCGCTATGGCTAAGAAGAAAGTCAAAGTAAATTATGAACTCGCCGAGAAAGCGGCGAAAATATCGGGCGGCATCACGGACGGCGCCACGGAGGAAGTAAGATGAAATTCTCGGCATATTCTGACATTAAAGCAGTTTTTATCGCCATCGTCGCGGGAGTGATTCTCGCCGGCGCGTCCGCATTTGCGAAAACCGTAGACAAAACGCTGGCTCTTGTTAACAACGAAGCGATAATGCTTTCGGAATTCGACAAACTCGCCGGCCCCATGCTCGACAGCTTCCGCCTGCGCGGCGCCGAGATGACCGCCGAAGAGAAAGAGAAGATAAGAAAACGCATTCTCGACGATATGATAGACAAAAAACTCCTCGCGCAAGAGGCAAAGAAGCAGCGCATAGCCGTTACCCGCCGCGAGATTGAGCAGGGTATCGATCAAGTCAAGAAGCGCTTCCGTTCGGAGGATGATTTCCGCGACGAGCTCAAGAACCAGGACCTGACGGTTAAAGCGTATGAAGATAGAATCCGACAGGATCTTATGGTTATGCGGCTGATAAAGAACAATGTCGAGGCCGCAGTGGAGAGACCGACCGAAAAAGAGGCCGCGGAACTTTTTGAGAAAATCAAAAAAGTAGACGCCGAAAAGATAGCCAAGGACGACAAAGCCACCGACGACGACAAAGAGTTCGCCTTCATAGCGCGGCTTCTTGCGCGCGAAGCCCAGGAGAAAGTTCACGCCCGCCACATACTGCTTATAGTCGATAAAAACGCGCCGCAAAAAGAAAAACTCGAGGCGCTCACCAAAATCCGCGACATCCGCAAACGCATAACCGACCGCAAATCTTTTGAGGAGATGGCCCGCCTGTACTCGGAAGATCCGGGCACCAAAGACAGGGGCGGGGATTTGGGCTACTTTACCAGGGGAGATATGGTGCCTGAATTCGACAAGGTCGCTTTTTCTCTGGATGTCGGCAAAATTTCCGATCCCATATTCACGGATTTCGGCTACCACATAATATACATCGAAGGAAAACGCGCCGGGCGGGAATTAGCTCTGGACGACGTCAAAAACGACTTGCTCGATTTCCTCACGCAGAAAAAAGCCACCAAAAAATACGAAGAGTACCTATCGTCGCTGCGGAAGAAAGCCAATATAAAGATTAACCCGTTTTAACGCCTCTTTCTTAATGACTAAACCCCGCCTTGCCGTTACCCTCGGCGATCCTTCCGGCATCGGTCCGGAAGTCGTTGCCGCGGCTCTTGCCCGTCGCGATGTGTCGACGAGCGCTCGCGTAGTTCTTGTGGGAGACCCCGCGTTTGTCAGGAACCGCGCTCCATCCCTTCTTCGTTCCGTTGAATTTCTTAAAGTGCCGGCTCCGTCGGGAATAGTCGCCGGCCGGCCTTCCCGGGCCGCGGGCATAGCCGCCATAGAGTCGCTCGCTGCCGCCGTAACACTGGCGATGTCGGGCGCCGTCGACGGTATAGTCACCGCGCCCGCTTCCAAAGTATCGCTGGCGCTGGCCGGCTCAAAACACACGGGACACACCGAATTGCTGCGCGAGGCCGCAGGGGGCCGCCATGTCGAAATGATGATGACCGCCGGAAACATCAGAGCGATACTTCTTACAAGGCACATTCCTCTCTCGGCGGTTTCGCGCGAGATTTCAGCAAAAAAAATCATCGCCGCCGCTCGGCTTTACGCGGACATATTCGGCAAATCGTCGCGCTTGTGCGTTTGCGCCCTCAACCCCCATTCCGGCGACGACGGTCTCATCGGCTCCGAAGAAACCCGAATCATCACTCCTGCCGTGCGACGTCTTGCCGCGTCGGGTTTTCGCGTTCGCGGGCCGCTATCGTCCGACACGGCATTTTCAAACGCCGCGGCCGGCGAGTTCGACGCGGTGCTGGCGATGTACCACGACCAGGCGATGATACCGCTTAAAGTCCTGTACCCGCGTTCCGTCGTCAACGTTACGCTCGGACTTCCTTTCGTGAGGACATCGCCCGGACACGGAACCGCCTGTGACATCGCAGGATCGGGCGTGGCCGACGAATCGCCGACCGCCGAAGCCATAAAATTCGCCGCGCGCAACTGGCGGCTGTTCCGTCGGTAGAAATGCGCCGAACATGACATATACTGTTGAAAAAGCCAAAGAAAAGGGCGACCAAGGCCGCCCCTACGCGCAGGGGCATGCTTGTCTGCCATCTTAAAATAAAAAGAGTTGTAGTGCAGCGCGAACTTTTAAAGCCTGCCCTGAACTTGATTCAGGGTTCGCTTCCGTCAAAACGAGAATAAATCCTCGCGTTACATTTGGCTAAAAATAGGTTTTTCAACAATTTCATTATGGAAAAAATAATCGACATAAAAAATTCGCCGCGCGCCGCTCACTTCGCTTTTTTCAACGACAAGGATTACCCTCTCTATAATTTATGCGTTCCCGTCGATATGACAAATGCTTTGGCCTTCGCCAAAGCGGGCGGGTTGTCGATTTTCAGGGTCATACTCTACACGGCGACCCGCGCGGCCAACGACGTTCCCGAATTCAGAAGAAGGATACGCCCCGTCGATACCGTGGTGGAGCACGATGTCGTTCATCCGTCTTTTACGGTGATGGCGCAGGAAGACGTGTTCAGTTTCTGCACCGTCGATTACAATCCGGATTTCGCGGTGTTTTCCGGCAACGTGGAACGCGGGATGTCCGAGGTAAAAAAAGACGTGGTTATCGCCGACGACCCCGCGCGCGACGATTTTCTTTTTATCACAAGCATACCGTGGCTTTCTTTTACGGCGTTCGTGCATCCCGTGCACATAAAAAAGGTCGATTCCGTCCCGCGCATAGCGTGGGGAAAATATTATTCCGACGGTAACGGGTTCAAACTTCCTTTTTCCGTTCAGGTGCATCACGCCCTTGCCGACGGAGTGCACGTGGCTAAATTCTTTGCGGCGCTGGAGGGTTATTTCAGGTCTCCGGAAAAGATTTTTGTGGCAAAGACAGCTTAGTACAAGGTATAAATATGTCGATTCTTAAAATCAGGGAATATCCCGACAAAATATTAAAGAAAAAATGCCGTCCCGTCGCAGTTATCGACGAATCCGTTAAACGCCTGATAGCCGATATGCTGGAAGTAATGTACGCCCGCGGCGGAGTGGGGCTGGCCGCCAACCAGGTCGGCCGCGAAGTCCGCGTCTGCGTGATCGACGTGCGCGGCGACGGACAGAAAAAGCCGATGGCGCTGGTCAATCCCAAAGTAACGCGCAGAAAAGGCCGCGTCGTCAGCGAGGAAGGATGCCTGTCCTTCCCGGGTGTTCTGGCCGATGTGCGCCGCGCCGAGCGGATACACGTGGAGGCGCTCAACGCCGACGCTATGCCGGTGGACTTTGAGGCGTCGGGAATGCTTTCGCGCGTCATACAGCACGAAACAGACCATCTCGACGGCAAAACGTTTTTAGACCGTCTGCCGCTGCACAAAAAACTCAAGGCGTATTACGTGTACCGGACGCTTAAAAAAGCCGCCGCGGATAAATAATGAAAATTGCCTTCTTCGGCACATCCGACGTAGCCGCGCGATTCTTCGCGCATCTTATGTCGTCGTCCGACGTCAATGTGGCGGTCGTTGTCACGGTGCCGGACCGTCCCGCCGGACGCGGAATGAAAATGTCGCCGCCGGCGGTCAAAGAAGCGGCCGCCGCCGCGGGCGGAATAAAGATATTTCAGCCGGAATCCGCGTCGTCGGCGGAATTGGCGGCGGGACTGCGGGGGATATCGCCGGATTTGGGAGTGGTCGTATCGTACGGCAAACTTATTCCGCGCGAAGTAATCGACATCCCCCGTCTCGGTTGCGTCAACGTTCACTTTTCGCTCCTGCCGCGATATCGCGGCGCCGCCCCCATACAGTGGGCGCTCATCAACGGCGACACGGAAACCGGCGCAAGCGTTTTTATGCTGGAAGAAAAACTCGACACCGGCCCCATAGTGTCTCAGAGAAAAACTCCCATTTCCGTCGACGATGATTTTTTTACCCTTCGCGACAAACTCATAACCGACGGCAAAGCCGCGCTCGGCGAAGCGATTCGTTTTTTGGCTTCCGGCGCCGCGTCGACGCGCCCTCAGACGGGCGAGCCGTCTCTCGCGCCCGCTCTTAAAAAAGAAGCCGCCCGGATAAAATGGTCCGCCTCCGCCGCCTCGCTCGGGAATCTCATTCGCGGAACGCTTCAGTGGCCCGTCGCGCGCTGTCTGCTGCCCGACGGCAGGACGTTAAAAATCCTTAAAGCCCAAACCGTAGAAACCTGCGACGGCTCCGGCGGCAAATGTCCCGTCCGCGTTTCGCCCGGAATGGTTACCGGGCTGGCCGGGGGGGAGGGCTTCATAGTCGCCTGCGGCGGGAGTTTTTTGAAAATTCTTGAAGTCCGTCCCGAAAATTCCCGCAGTATGAGCGCGTGGGATTTTACTCTGGGACGCGGTGTCAGACAGGGGGACATTCTGGGATGAATACGGCCACCATCCGGTTTCTGGCCGGCATATTTCTTCTTGTCACCAACCAGGCGGTGGGCTGGGGCGGGATGCTTTTGTTCGGAAATCTCGCGCGCCGGACCGGCCGCCACACGTACTATTTCTTCGGTCTGAGCGTTTACATAATTTCATGGATAATGCTTTTGGCGGGCGTCTATCTCGTCGGTGTGGCTCAGGCGCTGGCAGTTATGCGTTATCTGCCCGACTGGGTAGTCGCGTTGGCCGTCGCGGGGGCGGCGGTATCATATTATTTCTGGAGAAGACGTGCCCGCAAAAAGGCCGCATCCGATGAAATTGGAAACGAATAGCGCAATCCGCGCAGCCGCCGGCGCCGCGCGACGGACATCGTCCGAGGCATACTTTGTCGGGGGGTGCGTCCGCGACGCCGTTATGGGCCTGGCCGTCAAAGACATCGACGTAATGGTCGTCGGAAATCCGTCCGAATTCGTCGCGGACATTGAAAAAACGCTGGGATTAAAGGCAGTCCGCCACGCGCGGTTCGGCACACACGTTTTTCCCGGTCTCGACGTCGCGTTGTCGCGCAGCGAAGTTTATGAAAACCCGGGCGAGCTCCCCAAGGTGCGTACGGGTGTGTCCGTCGAGCGGGATCTGGCGCGCAGGGACTTTACCGTAAACGCGATGGCTCTGGATGCGTCGTCGACGGACGGCGATTTGTCGTCGCCCGCCGGAAAGATAATAGACCCCTTCGGCGGCGGAAAAGACATCGAGCGGGGTCTGCTCAGGGCGCTCCACGAAAAAAGTTTTTTCGACGACCCCACCAGAATAATCCGAGCGGCCCGTTTCGCCGCCCGTTTCGCTTTTTCCGTGGAAGAAGCGACTTTGTCTCTTATACGCTGCGCGCTGGACTCCGGCGCGGTCGGGACGCTGTCGGCGGCGCGTATCGGAAAAGAATTGGAGTTGCTTTCGCGCGAGCCGGAGCCGCTCAATGCGTATGCGCTGCTTGATTCCTGGGACGCGGCAAAAGATTTTTTCCCCGAATTTGATAATCCCGCGCCGCCGTCCGGCTTTTTGATAAAATACAACATACCCCGCAGCCGGCAAAAAAATGTTCTTGATTTTGTCGGGAGATTACGCGGCAAAAATCCCCCTGTGTCCCCCTTTAAGAAAGGGGGAAATTGACGATATTTCTGTGTGGCGGTAAGTTACCGCTATAAAATTGTAGCGGGCGAATTGCCATTCGCCATAATTGCGGGATGGCAATCCCGCCGCTACACTTCAAAAATCCCCCGGCATCACCTTTTAATAAAGGGGGATAAACATATTTTTGGGAGCGAATTGGCAGAATAATAAATAAAGACCCCCCCCCTCTTTATAAAGAGGGGTTGGGGGAGATTTCGTGGGAGAGATTATGAAAACCGGAAAAGTCGTTTTGTTGTCGTTGTTTATAATTTGTTCTATTAGCAACGTCGTCGTTTTTGCCGCGTCGCCCAAAGTCATACTGCTTATCGGAGACGGTATGGGACCGGGCGTAATGGGTCTGGGCAAATCCTATAACGATGTCGTGCTCAAACAGCCGGCGCTTAATATGGTCAGTATGATGAACGACCCGTCGGCAAGGGTTTCGCTCATCGAAACTTACTCGGCCTCGCATATGGTTACCGACTCTGCCGCGGCCGCCACTGCGATGGCGACCGGACATAAAACCTATAACACCGCCATCGGCGTCGATGAAAAAGGCAATCCCCTGCGCTCCGTTTCCGACGAGGCGATGTCCCGCGGAATGTCGGTGGGGCTCATAACAACCTGCGAAGTCGTGGACGCCACCCCTGCCGGATTTTCGGCCCACGCCTCCGAGCGCGCCGACAAAGCCGAAATCGCCCGCGGCCAGACGCAAAAAAAAATAGACCTGATTATGGGCGGCGGTGGGCGGTATTTCGACAATCCTCCCGGCTACAAGGTTTTTTATGAAAAAAAAGATCTTAAAAAAATCGCGGCTCTTAAGACGGGCGACAAGGTTCTGGGAATTTTCAACCAAAACGAGATGAACTATGTCCGCGCCCGGAGGGCTGCCGAGCCGTCGCTGCCGGATATGACGAAAGCGGCTCTGGATTTTCTTTCTAAAAACGACAAGGGATTTTTTCTGCTCGTGGAAGGCGGTCGCATAGATCACGCGGCCCACGCCAACTCCGTCGAGGATTTGCTTGAGGACTTTATGGAGTTTGACGAAGTCGTCGGGGTCGTTCTGGAATATCGCAGGAAAAATCCCGACACGGCCGTGCTTCTGGTGGCCGACCACGACACCGGCGGAGTGTCTATGACCCAGCGCGGCAAGGATTCCGGCTACCCTACGCGCGAAGATTTTCTCAAAGAATTAAAAGGTGTGTACTGGACGAGCCGTCAGCACACATCCATTCCTATAGTGCTCACTGTACTGCCCCCGTCATCCGCCGCCGCGTCCTGCACCCACGGCGGTTTCATAGACAACACCGCCATACACGGTATTATTCTTAGGCAGCTTGGCATAGGAAAATAAAGATAATCGTCGAGGGGGCATCAATCCGCCCTGAATCCAAAAAAACCTTGACTTTCATCCCGTAATATATTAGAATATTAACGAATACAAAAGAATACACAGGGAGGCACTGTGTCAAAAACAGTCACCATACGATTATCAGACGAAGAGTATAAAAAAATTACTTCCTGCGCCGATTCCGACCACAGACCCATTTCGAACTTCATCACCGCCACCGTCTTGAAAGAGATAGAAGCATCGAATTACGCCGACCCTGTGGAAATGGCCCAGATTCGAGGCGACAAAAAACTTCTTGAAAAACTGAAGACCGGTCACGGAGACGCCAGGGCGATGAGGGGGAAGCTTGTCGGCTGACGCGGCTTTCAGGATATTTGAAACGAATAGTTTTTTATCCGGCCTCGAACAGGATTTTGGCGGACGCAAGGAAAAGATAAGGCAAAAACTTCTCGCTTATGTTTATCCGCAATTGCGTGGGCAGCCGTATTTCGGGAAGAACATCAAGAAACTTAAAAATTACGAGCCCGAAACCTGGCGGTACAGAATCGGCGACTACCGGTTTTTTTATGAAATAGGCGCCCTCCGCAAGATAGTTTTTATGACGGCGGCCGACAATCGGTCGGACGCTTATTGAAGGTGTTGTTTGCGATTGTGTCGCAGGTTCATTAAGGCCTCTTTATGAAGTGTGCGGTCTAAGCGGGAGGAGAGGTTTTTGGCGAGAAAAATTTTAATCGTAACGCTTGAAACCACGCTGAAACTTCCCACCGGCCTCGTCGTCTATATCGGCGAAGAACGCAAAATCTCCGCCATACTCAAAGACAATTACAAATCGTCCGAAACCTCTCTCGTATATGAGGCCACCGTCGCAAAACAGGTTGATATCGCCGAGGGGGAAAAAGTATTCGTCGAAGGAGAAATAAAAGGCAAAGGCGCTGATGTTTACATCAAACTTGACAGGCGCGCCGTTTTTCTTCCAAAAACCGAAGGGCAGGTTCTTGCCTCGTATGGAAGCCAAGTCCACATAGACCGCGGTTCGCTCCACGAAGTTAGGGAGCGCGACATCTACGCGATTTACGATTCAAGCGGCAGATATAAAGGTAAGACGGAGATGAGCGGTATCGGCGATAACCAGTCCATCGGACAACTCTATACCGGAGCGAAAAAAGAGGTTGAACCGGGTGACACGGTGAAGTTTCTGGGACAAAGAAAGTTTTTTGGGTTGGGGGTGGCTGCGGCAGCGGTGGTGGTACAAGATCAGACCCCGTCAGGAGGAGGGTTGCTGTTTTGGTGGACTTTCCCCAACGGGTGGGGTATAAACTGGCTTTGGGGTACTTGGTTTTTTGAACATTTTGAAACTGATAATAGATATATATTTAATGTTAATATGCCGACGGTATTCAGAAAAAACTTCTTCTATCCCAACTGGATATCGCCGTACGCGGGCGTATGTATAGCATCCTATATTTCATGGGCATACGTCGGGATTATGGATAGCACTAGCGCATATGGTGCCGGTATTTATCCTGTTCTGGGAGTGGAACTTTTTCAGACGCAACTTTTTCATGTTCATTTAGAGGGAATATATTTAACGACTCCCGAATTAACTCTGCAGGAAAGGAAATTTCAATATGGCGGGTGGGGTTATTCGATGGCTGTAACCACCAACTGGTAAAAATATGAAAGCCCGCGATTAAGACGCCGTTTGTCGCGGCATAACTCACGAAACACTTCATAACGCGGGGGAGTACGAAAAAGGGGGGATAATGAAGTTCAAAGAACTATCCGTCGAGGTCATTCAGAGAAAGATTTTTTTGGTCCGAGGCGTCAAAGTAATGCTCGACAGCGATTTGGCGTTTCTTTACGGCGTAGAGACGAAAGGATTGAACAAAGCGGTAAAACGAAATATCGAACGTTTTCCGAGCGATTTTATGTTTCGCCTCACCGCCGACGAGGCGGAATCTTTGAGGTTCCAATTTGGAACCTCAAATGTCAGAGTAGATTCTTTAAGCGCTCCGTCAAAGGCATTGAAGTCAGGGGAGATTGCGGATGACTCTTTGAGGTTTCAATTTGAAACCTCAAACATTGCCGCAAGGGGCGGTCGGAGATATTTGCCTTACGCCTTCACCGAGCAGGGCGTCTCGATGTTATCGGGCGTTTTAAGGAGCAAAAAAGCGGTCGAGATAAACATACTGATAATGCGCGCCTTTGTGGTATTGAGGCGGATTTTGGCATCCAACGAGGCGCTGTCAAAAAAAATGTCGGAAATGGAAAAAATCGTATCGGCGAATAGCCGGGAAATAATAAATATATGGGAAGTTATTAAGCAGTTGATGACACCGCCGGAAGAGGCGCCCAAGAAAATAGGATTCGTAAAAGGCAGGTAGAACGGTAGAAAGTGAGAGAGTATGAAAATTGACCATAAGAACAAAACATCCGGCATTCAGCACATTTTATCATTCTACCTTTCTACCCGCCTTTATTTGATACGAACAGTTTGACTTTTTAATCCGTATTTTGTTTAATAACCACTCGTCGTAAGCCGCACAAATTCCTGTCGCTTGCAGCCGGAGAGTAAAAAAATGTCCGGAAGAAGAAAGACAGTCAAAGAAATCCTCCTCGAAAAGAAGCTGATCAACGAGGAGCAGCTCGCTCAGGCGCTCGCCGAAGCCAAAAAAACCAACCAGCCGCTGGAACAGGCCGTGGCCCGTCTGGGCTTCATAGACCGGCTGTCCCTGCTTAAAACCCTCTCTATCGAGTGGGGCGTAAAATCGATGGATCTTGAAGCCATCGAAATCGACCCCGAAGTCGTCAAAATCATCCCCGAACAACTCGCCCGCCGCCACCGCGCCGTTCCTTTTATCAAAGAAGAAGAATTTCTTTGCGTCGCAATGGCCGACCCCAAAGATCTTTTTGCCGTAGAAGACATACAACTCAGAACAAATATAAGCGTGCAGGTGTATCTGGCTCTTCCCGACGACATCGCCAAATGCCTCGACAAGGCCTACGGTATAGGCGAAAGCGAAGTCGTAAAAAAACTTCTGAGCGACCTGGATAAAGGCACCGATGGCGAACTTGATTTCACTCCCACCCAGTCGCAGGAACAGGCCGACATCTCCGACGTGGACGCCACGGCGCCCGAAGTCGAGAAACTCGTCAACGCCATAATAATGGAAGCGCTCTCCCGCAAGTGTTCCGACATACACATAGAGCCGCTGGAGAAAAAGTTCATCGTAAGATACCGCGTCGACGGAGTCCTTACCGAATGGGATCACGTGATACCCAACGCGTACAAAAACGCCCTCATCGCAAAACTTAAAATAATGACCAACCAGATGGACATAACCGAGCGTCGCCGTCCTCAGGACGGGCGCATACAGGTTATGGCCAAGGGCAACCCCATAGAGTTCCGCGTCAACATTCTGCCCACGGTGTTCGGCGAGTCGTGCGTTATGCGCATACTCGACCGCTCGTCGGTGCAGGTTGATCTGGTAAAACTCGGTTTTCTGCCGGATACGTTCGAGAGATTCAAAAATCTCCTGGCAAAACCCTACGGGCTTATACTCGTTTGCGGCCCTACCGGTTCGGGTAAATCCACCACGCTTTACGCCGCGCTCAATTCCATCAACGAGCCGGACACAAAAATACTCACCGCCGAAAACCCCGTCGAATACAATCTCGACGGCATTATACAGGTCAACGTTATTCAGGACATAGGTTTCGACTTTTCCGCCGCGCTCAGGGCGTTTTTAAGACAGGATCCCGACGTCATAATGGTCGGTGAAATCAGAGACAAAGAAACCGCTCAGATAGCTATGGAAGCGGCTATGACGGGACACTTAGTTTTTTCCACGATTCACACCAACGACGCGCCCTCCGCCGTGGCCCGACTGCACGAAATGGACATACCTTCGTTTCTTATCGGCTCGTCGATAGAAGGCGTGCTGGCGCAGCGTCTTATACGGCGTTTGTGCAAGTGCAAACAACCGGCGCCGCTTGAAGATAAATACATAGAGCTTTACCAAAAATACAACATAGATGTAAAAGGCGCGACTTTCTTCAGGCCGGTGGGATGCGACGTCTGCCGCAAAACCGGATATAAAGGCCGTCTCGGCATTCACGAACTCCTTCTTATGGACGAGGAAATACGCAGAATGCTGCTCACCGAGGTTGCGTCCGGACCCATAAGAGACCTTGCCGTCAAGCGCGGAATGAGATTGATGTTCGCCGACGGCCTGATAAAAGTGGCGCAGGGACACAGCACTATCGAGGAACTTCTGGCGTCGGTGCAGTAATCCGCTAAACCAATGACACATCATAACAACAGCGAACTATTTAAGAACATACTCGGCATCGCGAGGAATCTCACGACCACTCTCGACGTGGATATTCTTCTTAAAAAAATAAGCGCTCTGGCCGAGGAAAAACTCGACTCCGAAGCGTCCGCCATTATGCTTCTTGACGACGACGGAAAAAATCTGTCGTTTAAGGTCGCGGGCGGAACCAAAGGCGGAGTGATACAGAGGATGAAAGTGCCCGTCGGACAGGGCATAGCCGGTTCCGTGGCCGCCGAGAAAAAACCCACCATAGTCAACGACGTTTCCAAAGACCCGCGATTTACCGGCGTTCAGGACAAATCGAGCGGTTTTCAGACGAAGAAAATCCTCTGCGTGCCGATGATGATAGAAAGCGACCTCATCGGAATAGTCGAAGTGCTCAACAAAAAAGAGGGCGATTACACCGACGACGACAGAGAAGTCCTCGAATCGCTGGCGTCGATGGCCGCCGTCACCATAAACAATGCCAAAAACGCCGAGGAACAGCGCAATTTCTTCGTCAACATACTCGAAGTCCTGGTAGCCGCAATCGAGTCGCGCGACACAAAACTTGCGGGACACAATATGCGGGTCACCCAGATAGCCACGGCGCTCGGCCGCCACATGGGGCTCGCCGGAAAAGAGTACAAGGATCTTTATTATGGCGCGATGCTGCACGACATAGGAATTCTTTTCGCCAAGGGCTCCGACGGAATCGTAGTTTCCGGCGGGTCGCCGGGCGATGACGACGCGCATCCGTCCGCGGGCGCCAATATGCTTGATCCGATAAATCTTCTTAAAGGCGCGGCCCGCATAATACGGCACCATCACGAGAATTTCGACGGCACCGGCCGCCCCGACGGCCTGGCCGGCGAAGCCATCCCGACGGGCGCCAGGATAGTCCACATTGCCGAAACCGTCGACGAGATGCGCACAAACGGCATGGACGCTTCCGCCATCAACCGGATGCTTTCAATGGGCAAAGACATACGTTTCGATCCGAAGATCGTCGACGTTTACATAAACGAAATATCGAACCGCGAATAGCCGCGCGCACGGCGTCTTTCGACGCGTCGGCGGCAATCTTTTGCGCAACCCCCGCCGGTTTTCTATGAGAATCGTTCCAAACCGACTTATACAATCGACCGTCGAGCGACTCAGCCGGAGCATGAATCTTTATCTTCCGCCCGATGTCCTTGCCGCCCTTATCCGCGCCCGTCGCGCCGAAAAAAAACCTTCGGCCCGCAATATCCTCGACGTCATCATTGAAAACGCCGACTGCGCCCTCAGGACAGGCGCCGCGCTCTGCCAGGACACCGGAACCGTGGAAGCGTATATCGACGTGGGCGACAACGCGGCGGTTTCCGGCGGCTCCATAGAGTCCGCCGTCGAAAAGGGAGTGCGCGCCGCGTATCTGAAAAACGGATTCCGCGCCTCGATTGTCTCCGACCCCATCGAACGCAAAAATACTCTCGACAACACGCCCGTTTCGTTCTATTTTACGCGGTCGCGCGGCAGCCGCATCAAAATCTCCCTGATGGCCAAGGGCGGCGGCTCCGAAAACGTAAGCGCCGTAAAGTTTATTCCGCCGTCGGGGGGATGGGACGCCGTCGGCGAATTTATTCTTGATACCGTCAGAAAAAAAGCGCCTTACGCCTGCGCGCCGGTTATCGTAAGCGCCGCGGTGGGCGGGGGTTTCGCCTCGGCTCCTCTTGCAGCTAAAAAAGCGTTATTTCGTAAAATCGGCGACAGGAATCGTTCGGCCGTTTACGCCGCGCGGGAAAGAAAACTTCTGAAAAAAATAAATTCGACAGGCATCGGTCCAATGGGACAGGGCGGTTCCACGACGGCTTTGGACGTTTTTCTGACGCCGCTGCCGTCTCATATCGCAACTTTGGCGTGTGCCGTGGCCGTGCAGTGCCATTCGATGAGACGCGCGTCGGCGGTAATTTAAGAAAATCCGCCTGCCTTTGTCGCAAAGATATAATGAAAATTCTGATAATAGATTCCGATAAAATGATGCGCGACGTCCTCCTGAAGGCGCTGTCTTCCGCGGTTGTGTTTTCTCCGTCGGAAGCCGACGATATCGAAGACGGCGCATCTCTTGCGGCTTCCATTTTGCCCGACTTTGTGCTGGTAGACATGGACGCCATCGCCGATGACCCTGCGGCCGGAGTGGCGCGGCTCAAAGCGGCTTCTCCGTCGGCGGGCATAGCGGTGATATCGGGGATGGGCGTCGACGAAAACGCCGTGCGCGCGGCTCTTGCGGCGGGCGCGTCGAACCTTTCAAAGCCGTTCCGGATGGAGCAGCTCAAACTTATCGTGGGCATCGACGGCTCCTCGCCGAGCGCGCCCGAGTCCGCCGCCGGAGCGCGAGGAAAGCCCGCGCGCGAAGGCGTGTCGCCGTCGCGCCGGAAGAATATTTTGCTCGGCGCCGCCGCTTTGGCTGTCTCGGCCGGGCTGATATTCGCCGCGCTTAAAATTTTGTCGCCGTCGGCGCTGCCGCCCGCTTCTTTCGACGTTGAATCCCAAAACATTTCTTATCTGGCCTGTTCCGGCGGACGGCTCTACGTTACGGACTGGCTCGAACAGGGCGTTTACATATATTCGATTCCGAAATCCGCGGCAGAAAAAAATCTGCTTCCGGCCGGCGTTTACAAGAAAAATGATTTTCAGCCGACGGCGGCATCCGCGTTTGGCTCGGAACTCTGGGTGGCGGATTCCCTGCAGGGACTGTTCGTGCGTTATAAAATAGCCGCTGGCGGAAATTCGATACTTCCCGACAAAAACTTTCGTTCGCCGTCCACTTCTCCGTCGGGGATACTTGCCGAAAAAGACGCCGTATGGAGCTATGATTTCAACACCAGAAAACTTTATAAGCACACCGCGGCCGATATGAGCGTTGCGGCGGTTTACGATTTGCCCATAGAAACGCCCTGCGGCATGGCGCGTCTTTCCGGACTTTTTTACGTGGGCGACACCCGCACGGGACGCATAGTCGCGCTTAATCCGCGCGATATGACCATAGCCCTTGTCGCCGAGCCGCGTGAATATTCCGGCGGCAAAGAAAAGATGGTGGGACTTTGCGCGGATGCGGTAAACATCTGGACTGCGTCCGAGAGCGGCAGGATATTCCGCCACGACCCGTCGCGCCTATCGGGAGAACTTAAATAATAAATTAACGAGACGTCCCCGTCTCGTAAACGGAAAAATTATGAACACGCAAAAAAGACAAGAACTAAAAATTCGCCGCGCCGAAGCGGAAGCCATGGGCGGCGCCGCCGCCGTCGAAAAACAGAAAAAGGGCGGGAAACTGACCGCCCGCGAGCGGCTTGCCGAACTTTTCGACAAGGATTCTTTCGTCGAAACCGGCGCGCACGTGCGTCATCGCTCCACGGATTTCGGCCTCGATAAAAAAGTTATTCCGGCCGACGGAGTCGTAACCGGTTTCGGCGCTATCGCCGGCCGCAAAGTCGCGGCGTTTGCCCAGGATTTTACCTCGTCCGGCGGTTCTCTGGGCGAAATGCACGCCGCCAAGATAACCAAAATAATGGATTTCGCGCTGGCCGCGGGAATACCTCTTATAGGCATTAACGATTCCGGCGGCGCGCGAATTCAGGAAGGCATCAAAGCCCTCGCGGGTTACGGCGAAATATTTTTGCGCAATACGCGCGCGTCGGGCGTGATACCTCAGATATCGGTGATCCTGGGGCCCTGCGCCGGCGGAGCGGTATATTCTCCCGCGCTTACGGATTTTGTTTTTACCGTCGACAAGGTCTCCAAAATGTTTATTACGGGGCCCGAAGTGATAAAGACGGTGTTGGGGGAGGAAATATCGATGGAAGACCTGGGCGGAGCCCTTGTTCAGAACGACACAAGCGGAAACGCGCATTTCTTCGCCTCCACGGAAAAAGAGTGTTTCGCGCAGGTGCGCGAGCTTCTGTCATATCTGTCCGATGTCCCTGCGCCGTCCGCCGGAGCGTCCGCTGAAATTTCAGGGATTGTCCCCGCCGACCCCAAAAAACCCTACGACGTCCGCGACCTTATAGCGGCCGTGGCCGACGGCGGGAAATTCCTGGAAGTCCAGAAGCATTTCGCCGCCAATATTGTCGTCGGCTTCGCCCGTCTCGACGGCAAGTCCGTCGGAGTTATAGCCAATCAGCCGAAAGTCCTGGCCGGCGTTCTCGACGTGGATTCGTCCGACAAAGCCGCAAGATTCATAAGATTCTGCGACGCCTTCGGCATACCTCTGGTTACGCTCGTCGATATGCCCGGCTATCTGCCCGGCGTCGACCAGGAACACGCGGGCGTAATCCGTCACGGCGCGAAAATGCTCTACGCCTATTCCGAGGCCACCGTAGCGAAACTCACCGTGATACTCCGCAAGGCCTACGGCGGCGGATACATAGCGATGTGCTCGCGCCATCTGGGAGCCGATTTCGTGTTCGCCTATCCGACGGCGGAAATCGCCGTTATGGGGCCTCTGGGCGCGGCCAACATTATTTTCAAAAAAGAAATAGAATCGTCGGCCGACCCCGAAAAAACCAGACAGGAAAAGATGAAAGAATACGCCGACAAGTTCGCCTCGCCGTACGTGGCCGCCGCGCTCGGATACGTCGACGATGTGATATACCCCGAGGAGACGAGGGAAAAACTCATCGCCGCGCTGTCGACACTGAAAAATAAAAAGACCGCGCCGTCTCCCCGTCCGCGCAAGCACGGCAACATACCGCTATGACCGACGCCGATAAACTTATTCTGGAAGACGGGACATATTCGACCATAGTTCCGTCGAAAAAACGCCCGCGCTCCGTCCGTCCGGACCCGCTGGCAATATCGGCTCCGATACCCGGCGTCGTCGCCGCTCTGCTCGCCAAAGAGGGCGATGTCGTCGAAGCCGGACGTCCCGTGCTTTATCTTGAAGCCATGAAAATGGAAAACGAACTTTCGGCCGCTGTTCCGTCACGAATAGAAAAAATATGCGTTAAGGTTGGCGACCGCGTCAAAAAAAATGATATACTTGTCCGCCTGTCCGCCCGCGACACAAAAAAATGAAAAAACCCCTCGAAGGCATAAAAGTAATCGATTTTACCAGAGTCCTTTCCGGACCTTACTGCACGATGATGCTCGCGGATATGGGCGCCGACATAATTAAGATAGAGCGCCCCAAAACGGGCGACGATTCCAGGGCGTTCGGACCTTTCATCGACGGCGAAAGCGGATATTTCATAAGTATAAACCGCGGGAAAAAATCCGTCGTGCTCGACCTCAAAAACCCCGAAACCCGGACCGCCGTCAAAAAACTTTGCCTTGCCTCCGACGTGCTCGTCGAAAACTTCCGCCCGGGCGCGATGAAAAAACTCGGCCTCGATTACGACTCTCTCAAACAGGAAAATCCCCGTCTTGTGTATTGTTCCATAACCGGCTACGGCCAGGACGGCCCCATATCGCAGTACGCCGGATACGACGTTATCGCGCAGGCCGTCGGGGGAATGATGTCCATAACCGGCTATCCGGATTCTCCTCCGACGAGAGTCGGCACTTCCATCGCCGACGTTCTATCGGGTATGTTCGCCGCTTACGGAATCGCCGCCGCTCTTTGCGGACGCAATTCGAGCGGCGAGGGCGCGCGCATAGATATTTCAATGGTGGACTCGGTAATGGCCGTGCTTGAAAACGCCGTGGTGCGCTACGGCGCCACGGGCAAAACGCCTGAGCGTATCGGCTCGAAACATCCCTCGCTGTGTCCTTTCGACATATACGAAGCCAAAGACGGATACATCGCCATCGCCGCCGGAAACGACAGTTTATGGCGCGAGTTCGTCACAGCCATAAAGCGCGAGGAACTCATTTTCAAAAAAGAATTCGAGACGAATGATCTCAGATGCCGCAACGAAAAGAAACTCAAAAGAATAATCGAGGATTACACTCGGGTTCACACGATAAAAGAACTTCTCAATAACCTCAATAAACACGGTATACCCTGCGGGCCCGTAAACGATCTCGCTCGCGCGGTCCGGCATCCGCAGATTCTGCATCGCAATATGATTGTGGAGCTCGACCAGAAAAAAATCGGCAAAATCAAAGTCGCCGGCACGCCGGTAAAAATTCCCGGTGTCGACGATAAACACTTTGCGCCCGCGCCTCTTCTGGGGGAACATACGGAAGAAGTTCTGAACGCATTAAACAAATCAAATAACTAAAATTAGAGAGTTTTGGTGAGATATAATTACGAGTGGGACTATAAGAAAGCGGTTTATAATCTAAATAAACACGGTGTAAGTTTTGAACGTGCGAGCAGTGTCTTCTGTGATCCAAGGGCTATAAGCATTTACGATAAGGGACATAGCGTCGACGAAGAAAGGTGGATTACGCTCGGATTGGATAGAAGCGGGGTTTTGGCGGTCGTCGCGCATACTTTTGTTGGAATGACGCATGAAATAAAAATAAGAATAATTTCGGCCCGCAAGGCGACGAAAAAAGAGACCAGTCAATATCCGGGGTGACGATTATGAAAAAAGAATACGATTTTTCCAAAGGTGTAAGAGGCAGGTTCTACAGCAAGTCGGCACAGCATCATATACCGGTTTATTTAAATCGTTCTCTAATGAGCGACTTATTGAAACTGGCAGAACACAAGGACGTTGAAATCGAAGATATGGTCACGGAATTGCTTGACAAAGATATTTCTATAGTCAAGGCGGTCTTGGCAAAATAATTTTCGGAGGCAATATGTCCCACGGATTTCACGGAAAGATTCTTACGATTGATTTAACTTCGGGAAAAATCGGCGAAAATACCTTAAAAGAAGCCGATGTTAAAAAATACACATTGGGCTCCGGCCTGGCCGCCCGCATACTTTACGACGAAGCGCCCCCGGACGCGGCGCCGCTGTCGGCGGAAAATCCCATACTTTTTCTTTCCGGACTTCTTACGGGAACGATAATCCCGACCGCCTGCAAAATGTCCGTATGCGCGAAATCGCCGCTGACCGGTATCTGGAACGAGGCCACCGTCGGAGGGCATTGGCCGGCCGAGTTCCGCGCCGTCGGCTATGACGGCATATTATTGACGGGAAAATCCCCGGAACCGGTTTATCTTCTTATAGCCGACACCGTAAAAATTCTTCCCGCCGACGACATTTGGGGCAAGGACACTTACGAGACCGGCGAGATTTTGAAGGTCCGCCACGAAAAGCATCTGGTCGCGGCCATCGGTCCCGCCGGAGAGAATCTTGTAAACTTCGCGGCGATATGCTTTGACCCGCCCAACTCGCGCTTCGCCGCGCGCGCGGGGATAGGAGCCAATATGGGCTCCAAGAACCTCAAGGCCATCGTCGTAAAAGGCCAGGGCAAGCGCGTTACCGTCGCGAATCCGGAAAAACTCAAATCCCTTCTGAAAGAGCAAATCCCCAAGATAAAAGAAAACGCCAAAGCCCTCGGCGAATTCGGCACTTCGGGAGGCGCCCCTGCTGTCGAGTCGTTCGGCGATTTGCCGATAAAGAACTATGCCGTCGGAGCGTATCCCGATGTGGTAAAAATATCAGGGCAGGCAATGCGTGAAAAAATATGGGTTAAGCACTACGCCTGTTGGGCGTGTCCCATCGGCTGCGCAAAAATTGTCAAAGGTGAATTGGCGGGTTTCGGCAAATTCGAGGGGCATTATCCGGAATACGAGACCCTCGGTATGCTCGGCTCGAATCTTCTCGTCGACGACCTTTATCTTCTTGCTTACGCAAACGAACTCACAAACCGTCTTGGAATGGACACTATTACGACGGGCTCCGTTGTCGCGTTCGCCATCGAATGTTATGAAAAGGGAAAGATAAATAAGTCCGACACCGGCGGCATAGAATTGAAATGGGGCGACGCCAAGTCCATTATCGAACTCATAAAAATGACGTCCGCAAGAGAGAAAATCGGAGCGGCTTTGGCTCTGGGAGTTAAAGAGGCGGCGGAAAAAATAGGAAAGAATACCGTCGAATATATATCTCACTCAAAAGGCCTCGATTATCCCGCGCACGATCCCCGCGGCCACGTTTCGATGGCGCTTTCATACGCTACGTCCGTAAGAGGCGCCTGCCATCTGGAGGGCCTTACGTATTTTCTCGACAGAGGCGTTCCCGCCAAAGACCTGGGAGTCACTGCGCCTACGAACCAATTCGACGAGAACGGAAAACCCAAGATTGTTTTTGATATGCAGAATTTTCTATCATTATTCAATCCGCTGGGGCTTTGCAAGTTTCTGTTTCACGCCCGCGTCGGGCACACTCAGATTGCCGAGTGGGTCAACGCCGTTTGCGGCTGGGACTGGACGCCCGACGATTATATGAAGACGGGCGAGCGGCTCTTCAACCTTAAACGTCTCTACGGCACGCGGCTGGGCATATCCAAGAAAGACGATTTGCTTCTTACCCGCGCGAATTCTTATCCTAAAAAAGAAGGCAAGGCCAAGGGCGTCGTCGCCAATCTGCCCAAAATGCTCGACGAATATTACGCCCTTCGCGGATGGGACGACGAGGGCATCCCGACGGAAAAGCGCTTGAAAGAACTAGGGCTTTAAAATAAAGAGCGAGAGGAATTATCTCTCCGTTGCACGGGAGTAAAATTGTGAAAGATTCCATGAGTGTTTACGGTATGGGTTTTATCGGCGCCGCGATTTATTTTATCCGACACGCTTCAAGTTTCCGGAGCGGCGCGCTCGGTGTTGTAAAAGCGCTTTTCTGGCCGGCGTTTATGGTCTACAAAGCGCTGGAAATGTTATATAAATAATCGAGGAGGAAAGTTATGTCAAGAATCGTCAAATGCGGTTTGATACAGGCCGCCAACGTCCTTGAGCCGAACAAGCATTCGATCAAGGAAATCAAAAAGGCAATGATTGCCAAACACGTGAAGATGATAGAGGACGCGGGAAAGAAAGGCGTTAAAATTCTCTCGCTTCAGGAAATTTTCTACGGGCCTTATTTCTGCGCCGAGCAGGACACCAAGTGGTATGCTACCGCGGAAACGATACCCGGACCCACGACTGACCTTATGTGCAAACTGGCCAAGAAATACAGAATGGTCATAGTCCTTCCGATTTACGAGACCCCGATGACCGGAATATACTACAACACCGCCGCCGTAATCGACGCCGACGGAACGATTGTCGGCATCTATCGCAAACATCACATACCGCACGTCAACCCGGGCTTCTGGGAAAAGTTTTACTTCAAGCCGGGCAACACCGGTTATCCGGTATTTCAGACGGCCTACGCCAAGGTCGGCGTTTACATCTGCTACGACCGTCACTTCCCCGACGGAGCACGCATACTGGGCTTAAACGGCGCCGAGATAGTGTTCAACCCTTCGGCGACTGTGGCCGGCCTCTCGGAATATCTGTGGAAACTTGAGCAGCCCGCCCACGCCGTCGCGAATCAGTATTTCGTCGGCGCCATCAACAGAGTGGGCTGGGAGCGTCCGTGGAATATCGGCGAGTTTTACGGGCAGTCCTACTTCTGTAATCCCAAAGGGCAGATGATTTCCGTCGGCTCGCGCGACAAGGACGAACTCGTTACGGCGAATCTTGACTTCGACCAGATACTTGAGGTCAGAAACACGTGGCAGTTCTTCAGGGATCGTCGTCCGGACAGCTACGGACCTCTCGTCGAGCAGCTGCCGTAAAAAGCAGGCAATAGATAAAAAACATTGCCGAAACCAAATAAAAATGTCGCGCTTCGTCTATATGCGCGCGACGGCAAGGAGATACGTAATGGCGAACATTTCCATTAATTTTTGCGGAATCAAATCGTTGAACCCTTTCTGGCTGGCTTCCAGCCCCGTTACCAATAACGGAGAGATGATACAAAGAGCGTTTGAGGCGGGATGGGCCGGAGCCGTGTGGAAGACGCTGGGGCTCGAAGAGAAAACCCCGATAGTAAACGTCAGCCCGCGTATAGCCGGTCTCGACTTCGAGGATAAAAAAGCGATCGTTCTTGAAAACATCGAGATGATAACCGATCGCTCGCTTGACGTCAATCTCAAGGAAATGCGCGAGACGAAAAAGAAATATCCTAAAAACATAATCATAGCGTCTCTGATGGTCACCAACGACGAGGAGTCGTGGACGGAAATAACCAAAAGAGTGCTTGATTCCGGCGCCGACGGTCTGGAACTTAACTTCGGATGTCCGCACGGCATGCCCGAAAAAGGCATGGGCGCGGCCACCGGCAAAAACCCCTCCAACGTCGAGAAAGTATGCGCGTGGGTCAAAAAGGTCTCGGGCAAACTTCCCGTGATAGCCAAACTTACGCCTAACATCACCGATATGAGAGAGCCGGCTCTTGCCGCCAAAAACGGCGGCGCCGACGCCATCTCCGCCATAAACACCGTGCAGGGCATCATCGGAGTGGATCTTAATACTCTGATACCCCGCCCGACGGTAAACGGCAAGTCCGCGCTGGGCGGGCTTTCCGGCCCCGGCGTAAAACCCATAGCGCTGCGTTTCGTCACGGAGCTTTATCTCGACAAGCGCCTCGGTCTTCCGATATCGGGAATGGGCGGCATAACAAACTGGCAGGACGCCGCGGAATTTTTGCTGCTGGGCGCGTCGGGACTTCAGGTGTGCACGGCCGCTATGCACTACGGCTATCGCATCATCGAGGACTTAAACGACGGGCTGTCGAACTTTATGGACGAAAAGGGCTTTAAGACGATACCGGAAATGGTCGGTGTCGCGGCGCAGAAGATTTCTTCGCACGCCGCTCTGGCCAGAGAGCCCCGTCCGTTGAGCAAAATAGACCGCGAGCTCTGCACTAAATGCGATCTCTGCTATCTGGGCTGTTCCGACGGAGGCCATCAGGCCATAACGCTCGACAAAGAGCGCATACCCACGGTCGACGAGGAAAA
The DNA here is from genome assembly GCA_002841695.1 of Elusimicrobia bacterium HGW-Elusimicrobia-1. NCBI lineage: Bacteria > Pseudomonadati > Elusimicrobiota > Elusimicrobia bacterium HGW-Elusimicrobia-1. The sequence continues at coordinate 60,343 of PHAN01000004.1, forward strand.
ATGCGTCGGTTGCGGCCTTTGCGCCACGATTTGTCCCGTCGAGAACTGCGTCACGATGGCGTATAATAAATAAATGAAGCCGCCGTTATACCGGCGGTTTTTGCGGAGGTTTTGTAGGGACAGGTCGCGACCTGTCCCTACGCCCCCCGCGATTGACGGAACGTCATAAAATATGTTTGAAAAATTCTTTCCCAAAAAATGGCATCGCGTCGCCGTTTCCGTCGCGGCGACGATAATCGCGGTCTATGCCATCGTCTATATAGATGTTGTGGCCCGCGCCCGCCACGCGTATATGGAGGGGGAGAAATATTGGCAGTGGCACGAACAGCCGTCTCTTAAAGCCGCGTTTTTCGACGAGAAACTTGTAAACGAAAAAACTCAATTAAAGAAGCGGCTCGATAAAGGCAAAATCTCCGCCGACGAATACGACGTGCGCGTCGAGATAATCGAGGCGGGCAATCAAAGAGAACGCGAAGAATCCTCCATAAAATACGCCTACGTCTGGTACAAAACCGCCGTCGAACTTTTCTCTCCGCCCGAGTCGAAATGGGTAAAACTCTCCCGCCAAAAAATGCCCCTCGCAAAAGACCTCTGGAGAAAAGAACTCAAAGCCAAAAAGATCCCGTTTGAAGAGTATATGCTGGATTAGGGGTGAAAATTGTTCGCGGTTTTATTGTCATTCCCGCGAAAGCGGGAATCCAGATTGAAAGATGAAGAAGTATTTTGTCTATATGTTGAGCAGTAAACGCAACGGCACTTTATATACTGGAGTTACCTCGAACATTATAAAAAGAGTTTATGAGCATAAAGAGGGTGTGGTTGAGAGTTTTACCAAAAAATACAAAGTCCATAATCTGGTTTGGTATGAAGCGCACAATACCGCGGAGTCGGCAATTTCCAGAGAAAAACAGATAAAAAAATTGAACAGGGGCTGGAAGTTGCAGTTGATTGAAAAAGAGAATCCTCATTGGGACAATTTGTATCCGTGTATTTGCGGCGCGTTATCGGTATAGGTTATTTAAATTCTGGATTCCCGATAAAGGCATTCGGGAATGACAAAATAGTAGGCGGGAATGACGGGGTAAGGGTTTTTTAATTGGCTCAGTTTATGAAACTCACCGAAGAAGAAAAAAAAGAAATGCTCGAAGATGCCCGCTCGCCGTCGCGTCGCGCGGCTTTCGCCGAGGCAAGGCGCATTACCGACGAGTATTCACGCCGCCTTTCGCACGAAGAATATTTCGAGTGGCTGAAAACCATATCCGAGATTTTGCCGGTTAATCGCACAGAGCCATCCCGCCGCTATTAGAGCGATAGTCCTACCCACTCTTACGAACTGCTGTTTCGGGCGCCGGCGCCTTTTAATATCTCGGAACGCGCGGTTATTTCTATTTTATCCTCGCCTAATATCTTTGCGATAATTTTAAGCGGCTCAATCTCATATTTAATCTCCACAAAGGCATTATATTTCATATAATCCTCGGCGAAAGGCGACATAAGAATCCGCGCGAGATTGAGGGGATTTCCTTCCGCCGAAAATGTATTGATGTCGGGAAAGCGGTTTATCTCGATATTAAACTCAAGTTTTTCTTTTTGGAGTTTGCGCCCTTCTATTCCTTTCGCCGTAAGGTAATTGATAAGTTCTTCTTTTACCTGCTCCTCGTCAAAATTTTGGTGGAGTATCAAATCGGTTCCGTAACGGGCGGCGGAAAGCAGTTGCTGGCGTGTAAGGACATATCTTGAAGTTTCAACTATAAAACAAAGAAGCGCTATTATCACGGGGAATAATATCACCGTTTCTATGAGCGCCTGACCTCTTTGTGAGCGAGTGGCAAATAGCCAATAGCGATTAAGCGGGCGACGGCAGGGGCGGCCGAATCTTTCAAAAAACATTTTAATTTTTCTCATAGATTCACACGCTATTTGCTATTTACTTTTTATCAATGCACAAACGGCCCGTCGACGGGCACCAGATGAGCTTCCCAGCCATATTCGAGCGCCGTCCCCGTCAAATTATTTTCAGGATTGGCGGACTCGTCGTACCTTTTTATCGGCGTGTCGGGTGAAGTCATCGCGTATGTGACTGATACCGCCGCGATAGCGCTTACCGTCGCGGCAAGAGTCCCCGCTATACCGGCAAGCGCCCCTCCTATAATAGGTATACTGCCCACTTCCCCGGCAAGCCGCGACATCTCTTGTAAACTTTCATTCAACTGCGTTACGGCGATAGGTATCGTCCGGATTGACATACCTGTGGAATTATTTTTTTCCAAAGGGAAGGAAGGTCCGCGCGGGTTGTATGCCGCGGCGGAAGCAACCGCCATTGTGCCGAACCACGGATTGGTGAATCTTATACCGAGCAATTTCCCAAAGGCGGGATAACCTTTCGGCGCCGATTTAACGACGGTAACGGTGATTTTTCTATTCGCGGCGAAGTGATTTTCATTATCTATATAATACCACGAAACATCGTCGGTGCGGTATTCTTCCGGCAAAAATACATGCGCGTGCTTCCCGGGCGGCCAGCTCACTTCGTAAACCTTTGTCTTGTAATATTTTATTTTCAAATCATTTTTTTTAAGCCCTGATATTTTAAGAGGCAATACCACCGCCAGTCGCGCGCCTGTCTTATTGCCCTCCGAGTCGTACTGCTGGCGCGCGGCGATTTCGTTTGCCAGCAATTGAGAAACCACCGGATACATATCAATAAGTTTTTTCTGCGCTTCGGAATAAGTTTTTACCAAAGAAGCAAGCGCGGCGACATGACGGCTTTCTTCGCGGCTCTCAAACCCGATACCCAGAAATGTCGGAGGCATTTTACATATAGCGTCGGCGGGATGGCCGACATATTGTTGGTTGTAAAGCGCTATGGGAGTAAGAGCGGGGTAAGCGCCCGCGGCAAGCGCGCGTCCTATGGAGTTATTAAGATAACCGATTGTATTAAGGACCCGCGCCTGATACTGAGCGACGGCAAGGGCGGCATTGTCGGCGGCGTTCTGCATCATCATACGTTCCTGAAGCAACTTCGCTATATTGATAATGGCGGCCCACGCCCCTACAAGGGCGAACATCATCAGGATAAAATAGGGGAGCGCCTGCGCGCTGTCCGGTCGCGCCCGGCGATGATGAGGCGGGTTTTTCCGTCGGAGAAAATGTTTCAGCAGCATATCTGATTTAGCGGCTTATAAAAATAAACCGGCGTTTTTTGAGGGGGGACAAGAATCTTTCGCCTGCGTTTTTTTCAACTTCTATTTACCATTCTTTGGCGCCCGGGTATGCTTTTATGAGGAAATCTTTATCGGGTGATTTCACCATTCGCGCTCTGGCGTTGGTCGGAAGCGTAAAAGGTATAGCCAATCGCGAATAAAAACTTCCCGCGCGTCCGTCGGTTATTATGAATGGGTCAAATTCTCCCAAAAGCGGCTGTAAGACGCCCGCGAACATAAGTTTCGTGACATACTTGACATTTACATTATATGTGTAGATGTAATTGCCCCCGTGGTCTTTGTTTTTGACACCTAACGGACGCTTCCTCCAAACGTTGGCATTTATGGGGATAAAGTTATCCATGGAAAAATGCGGCGCCAGAAGAGCGAATGCCGCTAATTTCGTGATCTCGTCCACATCCCGCCGGCTGGATGCCACGACGGCGGCGCGGCAGGAGGCAAATGCCGCCTCGTTGGCGATGAGGGAGTTTATGGTAATGAGGGATATTTGTATTATCGTAAATATCACCGCCGTCAGAAACAGCATAGTCACGATGACGTTCTCAACGAGACCCTGAGCGCTTTCGTCGGAAAGAATACCCCATTTTGGGCTTCTTTGCGCTGAACGGCAGGAAGAAGGACAATCCCCGAACATCCGCCTTCGGCGAGGACGATACAACGACGACGACAACGACAACTCCCGCATTGCCGAAGACGAAGATAGCGCCGAGGGCGGTACAGTCCTAAAACAATTCTCTTTGCTCATATCACGTATCCGGTAACAACTCGACGGAGATTCAAACAGAACATGAATATTGCGCTCACTTTACAGCAATTCCCCCTTATATCCCGCTACAAGGCAGCGGGATGCAAAAGACGCAAAAGGGGGACACAGGGGGTTGTGATATTCAACAATCATCAGCGACAAAATGTGCGATAAACTTGTCCTCAACTTGGTTGGGGATCGCACCGCTACAATGACATTGGGCGCGGGCTTTTAATTTTAAAAAATCCCCTTTTAATTCCCCCTTAACAAAGGGGGTACGGGGGTTGTAAAATCGCCGAGAAAAACACAACCCCCTTGCCCCCTTTTCTAAGGGGGAATTAACTATTGCCCGACGACGCGCCTTCCATCCGACGCCGTTTTTGTCTTTATTATTCACTATTTACTGCTATACATTAAACGGGTTATTCGACTGTCACATCAAGTTTGCCGACTGCTGTCTGAAATCCGACAAGGTCGCTCAGGAGTACGCCTATTTCATATTCGCCCGCCGGTAAATCTTTAATCGCCTCCAATGATATCTCATTGATGAATTTGGCGGGTTTTTTGTCCAGCGGCTTTTCCACATCAAGTATGGCGGGCTTGATAAAAACAATGTTGCCCCGTCGGTCGCGCAATACAAGGTCTTGTCTTATATGTATCAGCGGGGATTTATTTTTCAGGCGCACGGCGAAAAGATTCGACGCGTCATAACTTATAATTATCTTATCGGACCGCCCGAAAGATATATTTCTTCCGCCGTCCGGCGGGGTGGCATTATCTATTTTAAGATTTACTATTTTTAACGGCTTGGGCCGTCTTTTAAAGACAGAAAACCCGCCGCTCGAACCGCGCCGCGCCAAAGACAAAACCCTGATTAGCCCGACGACAGCCAAACAAATCACAACGACTCCCGCCATCGCCGCCGCCGTCAATACGGCTTTTCTTCTTATTGTAAGGTTATCCATAAATTATATTCTTATTGAATCAACTATCTTCTGGACGCTCTGCGCGTAATCGTCCACTTTTTTCTGGTAGCCGTCTATTTGGCTATTGACGGAATTTTTTATTTTGGCTATCTGTTTCCTGCCGGCGTCAACTTCTTTGTCGGCGGCCGCGCGGAGTTTTTTCACCTGCGAGTTTATGTTGTCAATGTCTTTTTGACCGGCGGCGACCAATTTGTCGGTTTCACCTTCGTAAAACGCTATCCGAGCGTTTATCTTTTCTAAATCTTTCGCGCCGGAAGCATTATCCATTTGGGTCTTCAACTCGTCTATGCGATTGCGCAAAGAGACCGCCGCTTTATCGGCGTCCGCATACACTTCTTTTGCGCTATTTACCAGATCTCCTACTTTTCCGTCAAGCGTAGACCGCATATCCGCAATTTCACCCTGTAATGTTTCGACCATCGCGTTGGCCCGCGCGCGCTCTTCGGCCACCGCTTGTTCGACGGACAGCCATCGCGCGTCGACCTCTTCTCTTAAAACATTTATCCGGTCGCGGATGGCGTTTACTTCCGCCTGAACGGCCGCGACTTTTTCTTGGGCTCCGGCAACCACGCCATATTCGGCGGAGAGTTCAAGAAGTTCGTCTATATTTTTTTGGCGGACGGCTATCTCATCTTCGATGCGACCTTTCGCCGCATCAAAGTCGCCGAAATAGCCGTTTATCGTATCTTGCGCGGACGCTTGAGCGCGGGATATATCGTTTTGAACTTCCGATATTTTACCGTCGGCGGCGCGGCGGGCTTCTTCTGCGCGCGCTTCTAATTTTTCGGCCTCGCCGCGGGCGGCGCCGCGGGTATCGTCAATCTGAGCCGTCAAATTATCTATCTCTTTTTGTACAGGCGCTATTGACTCTTTTCTTTTCTCTTCCGCGGCATTAGCCGTTTCTTTAAGATTTTTTATCGTCTCTCTTAATGGCGCCGCCGCCGCGTCCACGCCGGAGCGGGCGGTTTCTATCCTATTCTCCAAGGCGTCTATCCGCGAATTAAAATTATCCCGCACTTTTTCAATCTCGCTTTCAATTTTTGACGTCTCTTTGTCCGCGCGGGATTGAATGTCGTCTATATTCGCCTGCGCGCCCGCTATCTTATCCTTGAATTCCGAGAGTTTGCCGTTTATCTCTTTCTTTATCTTTTCGACGCTTTCCTGAGTCGATTTTATCGCCGCCTCAATCGCGTTGAATAACGGAATGTCCGCTACAATCTCTCCGTCGGGGGACGACCCCGATGCGCTGCCATAAACGTAAGCAGGCAGGCGCAATGCCGCCGCCAAAACTATCACACTTACCAAAAAAACCGGCACACTTACAAAAAACAACCGCTTAAAACCGGAAAATGTGTTACACATATCTCCCTCCTTTGTAATTTATTTCAATTGCCCGTCACGGTAACGGATTCATCCTCAAAATAGCCGTTTTAATAAATTTCGAGCCGAACGCCGAACAAAGCGCTCTTATTTGAAGCAGCGCGAAAAACGCCATCACCGCCGCCACCAATATATATTCCACCGTCGCCTGAGCGGTTTCTTCACGGGCGATATCGGCAAAATGGTTCATAGACCGACGACACATATAGTAGTCCGGTTTGTCGGGACCTGTCTGGATTAAGGGGGGCGTTCGCTTCTCTATTGAATAATTATCCGGCGATCCCCCCGTGTTTCTTTTAACCGACGAAATACAGGAATATTGTACAAGTGGATTGTAACGATATTGTATCGATGAAAAAATATTTTCAGCAGTTATCCCGCGGCTCTGCCGCCCGCGAGCCGGGATTTTTGGCAACCCCCGTAACTTTTGCCGGATATAGTCGGTAAAAACATTAAATTCAAATTTGCGTTTTATATTATTTAATGTGTATCATATAAAGGTATAGTCGGGGTATTTCAGCGACTGATACGATAACTTTTAATATTCCCTCTTGGGAGGTAACGGCAATGTCATTCGATTTAGTCATCAAAGGCGGGAAGATTGTGCTTCCCGAGAAAACGTTTGTCGCCGATATCGGGATTAAAGACGAAAAAATCGTTTCGATCAAAAAAGAAATCAAGTCCAACGGCGCGCCATCCCTCGACGCAAAAGGGCTTCTTGTGATGCCCGGCGCTCTTGACGTTCACGTCCATCTTCAGTTGCCGTTCTGCGGAACCGTCTCCTGCCAGGATTTCGAGAACGGCACCAAGGCCGCGGCCTGCGGCGGCGTCACGACGATTATGGACTTCGCCATTCAGAAAAAAGGCGAATCGCTGACGAAAGCCGTGGAAGACCGCAAAAAAGAGGCCGACGGAAAAGTCGCCGTCGACTACTCTTTGCACGGCGGAATCACCGATTGGAACGAGACCACCCGCAAGGAAATGAACGACCTCGTAGCCGACGGCATAACGTCATTCAAAATGTTTATGATTTACCGCTCGCAAGGGTGGATGGCCGACGACGGCATACTGTTTCAGGGTCTCGAAGAGACGGCCAAAAACGGCGCGATGATAACGGTTCACGCCGAGAGCGCGTATGTTTTGGATTTGCTCGTCGAACGTTACCATAATCAGGAAATGATGGCCAAGCACGGCGCGTATCTTCACACTCTCACCCGCCCGTGCGTGACGGAATATGAGGCGGTTCAGCGCGCGGCAACGTGGGCAAAAATCACCGGCGGACGGCTTTACATCGTCCATATGTCGACGAGCGAGAGCGCCGAGATAGTCAAGAAAGCCAAATCCGAAGGCGTCAAAATCTGGGCCGAGACCTGCCCGCAGTACTTGCTTCTCACCGACGACGTTTTCAAAAATAAGGAGACCGGACATCTCTACGGCACCTGCCCGCAGATAAAGAAAAAGCACGACCAGGTCGGTTTGTGGGAGGGACTCAAAAAAGGTTACGTCGACGTTGTCGCGACCGACACTTGCACCTTTGACACCCGGCAAAAATCAATGTGGCAGGGCGACTTCACCAAGATTCCCTTCGGTATGCCCGGCGTGGAGACGCTCGTGCCGGCGTTATATACGAGCGGTGTCGCATCGGGCAAACTCAAACCCGGACGTTTCGTCGAGATAGTTTCAACCAACCCCGCAAAACTTTTCGGATTGTATCCGCAGAAAGGCGCCATCAAAACCGGCTCCGACGCCGACATAATGTTGTTCGACCCGTCGAAGAAAGTCGCGCTCGACTACAAAAATCTGCAGACAAACTGCGACTGGTCGCCGTTCCAGGGAATGAAACTCAAGGGGTATCCCGCCGTCACGATTTCGCGCGGGAAGGTCGTCGCCAAGGACGGAAAGTTTGTCGGCTCCGTCGGCCACGGCCGTTTCGTGAAGCGCAAGGCGTGGGGAAAAATATAAAATAAAACGTAACGCCCGCCGCGTTTTGCTCCCCGAAGGCATTGTTTATATGCCTTGCCGCCGGAAGCGATCTGCGGCGGGTTTTTTACGCCCGTCGACCGGGCGCTTCAATCTAAAATGAATATACGCCCAGCGGTTTTTTGGACATTGCTTGCGATAAGCGTCACGGTTGTCTGGGGCTATTTTTCGTCGCGACTGATACTTAATATCGGTCGGATGAAAGATATCGTAACCCCCGCCAATCTCAGGGTCCCGTCGGAAAACGTGTCGTTTTACTCCGGCAAAAGAAAACTCGCCGGATGGTACGTCCCGTCGGACGACAAGAACTCCCGCTCCACGGTAATCGTGTGCCACGGCTGGGGCGCGTCCAAGGGCGACGTCCTTCCGTCGACAATTTTTCTGCGAGCGCGCCACAATCTTTTCTATTTTGATTTTACCGCGCACGGGGAGTCGTCCGGACGCAAAGTGTCGATGGGTAAATACGAGTCCGAGGACATACTCGCGGCCGTCGGATATCTTGCCGCCGAGAGGCCGGCGTCGTCGAAGAAAATCGGAGTTTGGGGGTTTTCGATGGGCGCCTCGGCCGCGATAACCGCCGCCGCCGGCGATGGCGGCAGAATCGCCGCGGTGGCCGCCGAAAGCCCGTTTTACTCCTACGACGAAATAACGTCGCACTATGCGCGGCGTTTTCTTAAAGTCCCCGATTTTCCTTTTGCCGCGCTTGCGCGGCTTGTCGTCCGCATCCGTCTGTGCCATAATCCCGAAAATTATTCACCGCGCCTGTCCGTCGGCAAAATCTCTCCCCGCCCGTTTCTCGTTATCGCCGCCGCCGGCGACGAAAACATACCCGTCTCCTCCACAAAAAAACTTTTTGACGCCGCCGGAGAACCCAAGTCGCTTAAGATTTTTGACTCGCACGGCCACGGCGCCGCCCACGTGGAACATCCCGAAGAGTATAGAAAACTGCTCGGAGATTTTTTCGGAGCGCATTTGAGGCCGTCCTTGTCCGCGCGCCCGAAAGCCGTAATCAAATGAAAATAATAACTTCGGTCGCCGCCGCTCAAAAATATGCGGCTCAATTAAAATCGCGGGGAAAAACCGTCGGACTTGTTCCGACAATGGGAGCCCTCCACGACGGCCACGCTTCCCTTATAAAAAGAGCCGCGCGCGAAAACGACGCCGCCGTTGTCTCGATATTTGTTAACCCGGCCCAATTCGGCCCGAAAGAGGATTTCAAAAACTATCCGCGGACATTCGCGCGCGACAAAGCCGTTTGCCGGAAGGCCGGCGCCGAGGCGATATTTTTTCCTTCGGCCAAAGACATGTATCCGGAAGGTTTTGCGGCGAATGTCGTCGTCGGCGGTCTTTCGGAAAAATACTGCGGCGCGAGCCGCCCGCATCACTTCGACGGCGTGGCGACTGTCATATCCAAACTCTTTAATATTACGCGCCCGACGAGGGCGTACTTCGGCCAAAAAGATTACCAGCAGCTTAAAATCATAGAGCGCCTCGCGCGCGCCCTGAACTTTCCCGTTAAAATCGTCGCGTGTCCGACGGCGCGCGAAAAAAGCGGCCTTGCGATGTCGAGCCGCAACGCGCGGCTGTCTGCGCCGGAACGAGAGCGCGCCGCGGCGATATACCGGATAATTTCGGCGGCAAAAAAAAATCCGTCGCGGTTCGCGGGCGCGGACGGTTCGCGTTTGCCGTCGCCGCGCATTCTGGAAAGAAAAATTCGCGGCGCGCTCGGCAAAATTCCTTCGGCCCGCGTTGAATACGTCGCCGCGACGGACTCCGCCACGCTGGAGACGTTAAGAAGCATCCCCCGAGGGACGTCAAAATGGCGGATTCTGATCGCAGTAAAGATGGGCGGTACGCGCCTCATAGACAATGTTTGAAAAAAAACGAGGTTTTTTATAAAATAGACCCGACGCTTGCGGTACCCGCCGCAAGTATTTTTAAAAGATTTCGGCTCCGCAACGACGCGGCCTAAGCCGGCCCCGACCCCGCCGCCGAAAAACGAGGTGAAAAATGCTGCCCAACGTGACCGATGTCTTCCGTCCTGAATCTATTGGCGAAGCGCTCAAAATTCTCAAAAAAGGAAAGGGCAAGGCAGTTCCTTTGGCGGGAGCGACCGCGCTTGCGGCTTCCGAAAATCCGGCCATCGAAGCCCTCGTCGATCTTTCATCTCTTAAACTCGACTACATCAAGTCGTCGCCGTCGGGACTTCTTGTCGGGGCAATGGCGACGCTTGAAGAAGTCGCGCGGAGCAAAGCCGCGCAAAAATACGCGTCGGGCGTTGTCGCCTCCGCCTGCGCTTCCGTGGGGAAAATCACCAACCGCAACATGATAACCGCCGGCGGCAACGCGGTGCAGCTTCATCCGTGGTCGGCCATACCTGTCGCGGCCCTCGCGCTCGACGCAAAAATCACTCTCGCCTCTCCGGCGAAAAAATCCGTGACCGCCGCGGAGTTCTTTGCCAAACCTCCAAGACAGATACTTTCCTTCGATAAAATCGTAACCGAGATTTCGTTTCCCAAAGATTTTGCGGCGGCCTCGGCAAAATACGTCAAACTGGCCCTCACGGAAAACGATTATCCTCTCATAAGCGTTTGTGTCGTATCAAAGATTAAAGCCGGCAAAATCGCAACTATCAGGATAGTCGCCGGCGCCCTGACGCTGGCTCCGCAGAGGTTTACGTCCGCCGAAAAAATACTCGCGGGGCAGTCGCCCGACGGTAAACTTGTCGCCGAAGCATCGCGTCTTGCCGCCGAAGAGGCCGTTATAGGCAACGATATAAGAGTAAGCAAAGAGTACAAGAAAAAGACGCTCGTAAAAATAATTGAATCCGCCCTCGCGGACATACTGAGGTAATTTAATCATGAAAATCAAATTTGAATTGAACGGCAAACCCGCCGAGTGGGAAATCAAGCCGGGCGAAATTTTGCTCGACACTTTGCGTCGTCTGGGACTCAAAGGCGCCAAAGAGGGCTGCCGCCAGGGCGAATGCGGTTGCTGCACGGTATTGCTCGACGGCAAACCCGTGAATTCCTGTATGATATTCACCGCCCAGGCGGCGTCCAGAAAGCTTCTTACCATAGAAGGTTTGACCCCCGCCAAAAAGAAAGACCTTTCGCATAAAAAAGAGCTTCATCCCATTCAGCAGGCGTATCTTGAATCCGGAGCCGTTCAGTGCGGTTACTGCACGCCCGCCATGGTGCTTTCGACCAAGGCGTTGCTCGACGAAAAACCGGCTCCGACGGAAGAAGAGATAAAAAAAGCTCTCGAAGGAGTGCTTTGCCGCTGCACGGGTTACTCGAAAATCATAGACGCCGTCAAACTTTCGGCCAAGAAACTATCCGCCGCCAAATAACAGAGGCAACCATGGAAAACAATTTTAAGCAGGTAAATCAAAACGTAATCAAAGTCGACGGCGTGTCGCTGGTTACCGGCGGACACGTTTATACCGACGACATAGAACTCCGCGGAATGCTTTACGCCGCGGTGCTCTGGAGCCCGCACGCCCACGCGCGGATAAAAAGAATCGACGTATCCAAAGCCAAAGCGCTTCCCGGCGTCGAGGCCGTGCTGACTCACCACGACGTTCCCCGCATACCTTTCACCACGGCGGGCCAGGGATTTCCCGAGCCGTCGCCGTATGACACATTCATCCTCGACAATAAAGTCCGCTTCGTCGGAGACAGAGTGGCCGCCGTGGCCGCCATTACTCCGGAAATCGCCAAAAAAGCCGTTTCTCTGATAGAAGTGGAATACGAAATTCTCCCCGCTGTGCTTGACGCCCGCAAGGCGATGGACAAAGGCGCTCCGGTCATTCACGACGAGAAAGAGGCCGTGATTCCGATACCGGTTCATTACGAACCCGAAAAAAATCTCGCCGCTCACGTCGATATGGAAGTCGGTTCGGTAAAAAAAGGCGTCGGCGAGGCGGACGTCGTGCTCGATTACGAATACGAGACCCATTACGCCACGCACGTTCCGATGGAGCCGCATGTCGTAATCACCTGGCTCGACGAAAACGCGCGTCTCGTGATAAGAACCAGCACTCAGGTTCCGTTCCACGTGCGCCGCATGGTCTCCCGCGCGCTCGATATCCCCGTCAAAAATATCCGCGTGATAAAGCCCCGCATAGGCGGTGGCTTCGGCGGAAAACAGGAAATCCTTATAGAAGACCTCTGCTCCGCGCTGACCTTAAAAACCGGCAAGCCCGTCAGGATATTTTACACGAGAAAAGAAGAGTTTATGAGCGCGCGCACGAGACATCCGCAGATAATCCGTCTCAAAACCGGAGTCAAAAAAGACGGGACGATAACTTCCGTGGACCTCAATATCATAATGAACACCGGCGCTTACGGCTCGCACGCCCTCACGGTGCTTTCCAACTCCGGCAGCAAACTTTTGCCGCTGTGGAAATGCGAAAACGTGAGATTCTGGGGCGACACGGTGTATACGAACCTTCCCGTCGGCGGAGCGTATCGCGGTTACGGCGCGACGCAGTCGTATTTCGCCATGGGAATCCAGATCGACGAAATGGCCGAAAAAATCAAAATGGACGTCGTCGATTTCTGTCTCAAAAACCACATCCGCACGGGCGACGGCTCGCCGGTATTTCAGGCGCTCGGCGAAGGCAAAGCCGGAGTAGAGCAGAAAATCGGCTCCTGCGGACTTAAAGAATGTATCGAACTCGGAGCCAAGGAAATCGGCTGGAAGGAAAAACGCGAAACATACGCCGCCGAGCGCAAGTCGCCCGGACGTTACAAAAAGGGCGTGGGCATGGTCGCCCTTATGCAGGGGTCGTCGATTCCCGAGATAGATATGGGCGCGGCTTCTCTTAAAATGAACGAGGATGGCTCGTTCAATATGCTGCTCGGCGCGACGGACCTCGGCACGGGTTCCGACACGATATTCGCGCAGATGGTCGCCGAGGTTCTCGGCATAGACGCGCACGAAGTCATCGTTTATTCGTCCGATACGGACATGACGCCGTTCGACGTGGGCGCTTACGCTTCGTCGACGACGTATCTTTCCGGATACGCCGTAATCAAGGCCGCCGAGAAGGTCAAAGAACAGATATTAAAAGTCGCTTCCGAAATGTTAGAGGAAGAATGGGAAAATCTGACCATCGGCGACGGCAAAGTCACCGGCAAAAACGGCTCTAAGACGCTTTCCGAAATAGCGATATATTCGCTCTATGAAAAAAATCAATTTCAAATAGCGTCGCACGCGTCCCACATAACGCATAAGTCGCCTCCGCCGTTTTCGGCGCATTATGCCGAGGTCGAAGTCGATACGTGGACCGGCAAAGTCAGGGTGATAAAATACGTCGCCGCCGTCGATTGCGGCACGCCTATAAATCCCCAACTGGCCGAAGGCCAGACGGAAGGCGCCGTAATGAACGGCCTCAGCTACGCGCTGACCGAGCGTTATATTTTCGACGAGAAAGGCAAAATGCTCAACCCTTCGCTGAATTACTTCAAGATATTCTCTACGGCCGATATGCCCGACCTCAAAACCATTCTGGTGCCGACTTACGAGGAGACGGGGCCCTTCGGCGCCAAGAGTGTTTCTGAAATAGGAATCAACGGCCCCATGCCTGCTATATCGAACGCCATTTATAACGCCGTCGGAGTGCGCATAAGAAAATCGCCCTTTACCCCCGAGACGGTGCTTGCGGCCATCGAGGCGAAGAAATAAAACATTGTCGGGGGATTTGCCGCCTCTTGACAAGAGCCGGGTTTTGTGTTATAATTTCCATTCAGCGGGGGCATGTTCCTGTCATAAACGGGAATTTTTTCATAGTCACGGGGGGTGACGATGTTCGAGAAGGACACTACGGAACTACTGCTTAAATTCCTCGACAAGAAGTGCCGCGCCGCCGAGAGCGAGATAGCCGAAAAGGGCGTTCTCTCCGACGAGTACGCGCTGCCACTTCTTCTTAAAACCCAGTTCAACCACATAGCGCATCTGGATACGGAATTAAGCGCCTTGCGCGAGTTGATGGATCGGCGGTTCGAGAAAATTGACGAGCGGTTTGAGAAAATGGAAGGCCGGTTCGAGCGGATAGACCGGAAGTTTTCGCTCGTATTCACCGGGATGACCACAGGATTTACGATACTGGGTTTTCTTATAGTGCTGTTCGGTTTCATTAAATAAACCCCGGCCGGAAGCCGGCTTTGTTTTGTGGCGGTTGTTCTTGCCTGTCGCAAGAGGCGGTTTCGGCGGACTTGCAATTACACAGAGCGCATCATGGACATAAAAGTTCACTTTGAATTAGCCGGCAACATAAGAAAGAAAAAAATAAAATCCGGCAGGTTCACTCTGTCTCTGTCTGACGATGCCGTGCTTCAATCCGCCGTGGAAGAAAAGCTCGGCTACACACCGGTAGAATCCCGCTACTTCACATATCTCGTAAATGAAAAAGCCGCGAAACTGACTTCGCGGCTCAAAGACGGCGACAACGTAAAAATACTTCTTCCGATGGGCGGCGGATAACACCCGCGCCGCCCGCATTTCGCTTAGCAAATCCTTCCGGGTTCTATTCCGCAGTTAAACGGCTATACGCTTATTCGACCCGCTTCCGCCGGATTTAACCTTCAAAATTTCGGCGAGTATGCTCACCGCTATTTCCTCGGGCGAGCCGTCGCCCAAATCAAGCCCCACCGGCGCGAATACTCTCGGGTCGTTTTTGATTCCCAGGTTTTTGAAAATTTCGATGATTTTCTTTTTGCTGCCTATCATGCCGATATAGCGCGCGGGGGTTTCAAGAGCTTTTTTAAGGCATACTTCATCGTGCAGATGCTTGTAAGTCACAATGGCCACATACGTTTCGGCGTCGATTTTTATTTTTAAGAAAGCATCCTCGAAAGGCGCCGCCACCACCGCGTTCGCCGACGGAAACAGCGCCTCGGAAGCGAATTGCGGCCTGTCGTCGACGACCACATACGAGAGCCCCGCCAGATGAGCCATCGGCCCGAGTTTTTGGGCTATATGGCCTCCGCCGCATATCACGATTCTTGCCTGAGAGTCGCTCGCGAAACTCTCCACGAATACTTCCACCGAGCCGCCGCACTTCATCCCGAGGTCGATGCCGAGGTCATATTTTAGAAGAGCGTTTTTGTTTTCAGACAGCAATTTGACGCATTCCGCCGTTATTTTCTTCTCGACGGCTCCGCCGCCGACGGTGCCCGACGTCTCTGCCGACGGTCTGACTACCATCTTGGCGCCGACCTTGCCCGGCACCGACCCCTCGGCGCGCACCACCGTCGCAAGGGCGAAGGCCTCGCGCTGTTTTTTTAATTCCGCGATTTTCTCGAATATCTCGTTCATTTGTCGTCCTTTCGGATGCCGTTATCCGCGGCTTTTATTCCGGCATAATCTTCCGCCGTGTCTATATCGGACAAAATCCCTTCGTCGGGTGTTTCCAGCCGCACGACATCCGCGGCGTATTTCTCAACTATGGATTTGGCCCCGCGCTTGAGGTCTTCTTCCATGAGCGCGCGATAGAATTTGCGGGGGAATACAGCCGGATGGCCTCCGCGCCCCCCGCGGGTCACGGGTATATAAATTTTATTCTTATCTTTTTTCCAGGCGTCCGCAAGCATCTTATAGGTTTCTTCCGACGCTTCCGGCGAGTCGCAGGGCGTAAGCAGAAATCCTTCGCTCTCTTCGTCAAGCGACCCAATACCCGCGCGCAGGGACGAGAGTTGTCCGTCGCGCCAATTTGCGTTGAACACGATTTTGGTTCCTGCGATGTCGGCGGATTTTTTGATATCGCCGGCGTGCGCGCCGACGACCACGACTATGTCGGTAATGCCGGCGGCTCGCGCCTTGCCGGCTATTATTTCAACGAACTTGCGGCCGTTGAGTTCCAGCAGCGCCTTGGGAAAACCTCTCATCCGCGATGATTCTCCGGCCGCGAGTATTATGGATGATAGCATTGTTTTATGCGAAGCTCAACAGAGGCGGGCTGCGTCCGCGAGAATTCTTTCAAGGAGAGCCGAGGCGGCGTCGCGGCGATATTCGGCGGTGGACCTGAAATCGTCTATCGGCAGTATTTCCGCCGCGATGGTCTTAACGGCCAAAGCGATTTTTGCCTCGTCGTCCAAACGGGCGCCGGTGAGAATTTCTTCCGTGCGGCGGCAGCGCATCACGGTGGGGCCGACGGCTCCCGCCGCTATGCTTATCGAGGTTATCGCGCCTTTATGTCTGCGCATGGCCGCGGCCAGAGAAATTTTGGATATTGCCAGGGCTTTTCGTGAGCCGAGTTTGAGAAACCGGCAAAAATTAAAGTCGTTTTTCGGCGCCGACACAGATTCTATGAATTCTCCGGCCGTCAGGACATTTCTTTTTGGGCCGGTGAAAAATCCGGACAGGGGGAGTTTTCTTCGTTTCGCGCCCCGTCTTAAAATCAGCGAAGCGTCAAGAGCCGCAAGCGCCGGCAGCGAATCGCCGGCGGGCGAAGAATTGGCTATGTTTCCGCCTATCGTGGCGCGGTTTCTTATGAGGGGGGAACCCACGGTTTTTGCGGCTTCCGCGAGCAGTTCGAGATGTTTGCGGCAGACGGCGCTGTTGATTATATCGGTGAAAGTCGCGCCCGCGCCGATTATGACGGACGATTTCGTCTCCTTGATTTTTTTTAATTCGGAAACTCCGGCGATGTCGATAAAAATATTCGGTTCGACCGTAAAACCTTCCTTCCACTGCACGTAAAGGTCGGTTGTGCCGGCCGCAAAGTATACTTTGGCGCCCGAGCGCGCGGCTTTGGTGGCGTATGCGGCTATTTGTGAAGCGGTCGCGGCGATTAAATAATTTTCCATTTTTTGTCCGGTCATTTTTTATTGCGTCGAGCAGGCAGCATTACCGCCGCGGCTTTTTTAACGGCGTCGAAAATCTTTATGTATCCGGTGCACCGGCAAAGATTTCCCGACAGCGCCTCGCGGATCGCGGCCTCGTCGGGGCGGGGGTTTTCGTCGAGGAGAGCTTTCGCCGAAAGAACCATACCGGGGATGCAGAATCCGCACTGCACCGCGCCAACTTCTACGAACGCCTGTTGAATCGGATGAAGTTTTGAGTTTTTGCCGGACAATCCCTCTATCGTGGTAATATCGTGTCCGGCCGCCTGCGCCGCGGGGATTATGCAGGCCGTAACCGGTTTGCCGTCGAAAAGAACGGTGCACGCGCCGCATTCTCCCTTGCCGCAACCCTCTTTGGTGCCGGTATGCCGCAAATCCTCTCTTATAATTTCAAGAAGGGTATTGCGCGGATCGCAATCTGCGGATACCGCTTTTCCGTTCAACCTGAAGTTTATTTTCATTTCTTTTTCTTCTTTTTGAGCGCGTCGAGTATTTTTTCCGGCAGCGCGGGGATACACCTGATTCTTATGCCGGCGGCGTTATAAATTGCGTTGGCCACGGCGGGAGCCACGGATATAAGAGGAGGTTCGCCCAGGCCTTTGGCGCCGTAGGGTCCGTCGTGAAATTCTTTTTCGACGATAACGGGAACTATTTCCGCCGGCGCGTCGACCGACGTGGGTATGGTGTATCCGCTGAAATTGGGATTGAGCATTACGCCGTTTTGGACGACGAGATTTTCCATCAGGGCGTAACCCGCGCCCTGCAGCGCGCCGCCCTGAATTTGTCCTTCGGCCAGCATAGGGTTTACGGCCTTGCCTATATCGTGCGCTCCGACAATCTTTAATATTTTGACTTCGCCCGTGGCTGTGTCTAACTCTATTTCGACAGCGGTCGTGGAAAATGTATAGACGATATAGGCGTCGCCCAAACCCGTCATCGGGTCGAAAGTTGTGCCTTCTTCCGTCCACCATCCGTCGTAGGTAAGGTTGACGCGTTCCGCGTGGCATTTTTTTATGGCGTCGGCGTAGGATATTTTCTTTCCGGTGGCGCCGTGGTCGCTGCCGCCGCCGACGACAAAAAATCCGTCGGCCGTATGAACCGCCGCGTTGGCGTTCGCTCCGGCCATTTCTCTTATGAGCGGATCCATGCGCGAGCGGATGGCCTTGCAGGCGTTTAAGATGGCGTTCCCGGACATTACCGTCGTGCGGGATGCCACCGTGGGGCCGGAATCAGGCACCCGGGAAGTGTCGGGCTCGATTACGTCGACGAGCGCGTACGGAGCGCCCAGTCCTTCGGCGGCAATTTGCGAAAGCACCGTGCGGGCGCCCTGACCCATATCGGTATTGCCCACGGCCACCGTTACGGAGCCGTCGGGCTGAATTTGCACGTGCGCGCCGGCTTTGGCCAGAAATTTTCCCGCCGCGCCCAGGCAGACGCCGTAGACCGTCGAGGCCATTCCTACGCCCCGCCGTATGTTTTTTGATGCGTATGCGTCGTTTTTTGATTCGGGCGGAGGCGTGCCGCCGGATGATATTTTCTCTTTCCACTTTATTTCGGCGGCCGCTTTTTCTATCGTTTCGACGAGGCCGCACGACGGGCCGATTTTCTGGTTGGTTATCGTCAGAGATTCCGGCTTGAGAGCATTTTTGAGACGGAGTTCCGCGGGGTCCATGGAAAGTTTCGCGGCAAGTTCGTCGACAAGGACTTCATTGGCGAAGTTTATCTGCGGCTGCCCGAATCCGCGGTACGCTCCGCAGGGAACTTTGTTCGTGGCCACCGCAAAGGTCTCCACGCTTACGTCGGCTATGTCGTAAGGCCCTGCCGCGTGGATAGTCCCGCGCCACAACACTATGGGACTCAACGTCGAAAACGCTCCGCCGTCGAGGATATAGCGGATTTTGGCGGCAAGGATTTTGCCGTCGCGCGAAGCGCCGTATTTCACTTCGGCGTAACCCGGGTGACGCTTCGACATCGAAACAAAATCTTCTTCGCGGTCGTAAATTACTTTGACGGGCCGGCCGGTTATGTAGGCGAGCATAGCGGCGTGCCCGGCCACTATGGACGGAACGTCCTCTTTTCCTCCGAAACCTCCGCCTGTGGTTGTCTGTATTATGCGAACCTTGTTATGGGGATATCCTATAATATCCGCTACGGCGTTTAAGACGTAAAACGGACATTGCATCGTGCCGTGCACGACCATTCCGGTATCGGTCGGCGCGGCCATCATACCTTGCGTTTCAAGATAAGTGTGTACCTGATAATTGGTGGTGTAAGTGCCTTCCACGACGACGTCGCATTCGGCGAATGCCGCGTCGGCGTCGCCTTTTTGCACCACGAATTTCCTGAAAATGTTGTCGTCGCCGAAGATTTTAGGCGCATTTTTTTCTATGGCTTTCAGGGGGTCGTAAACTGCGGCCAGGGGGCTGTATTTTACCTTAACGAGTTTCGCCGCTTTGCGCGCGGTTTCTCTTGAATCGGCCGCCACAAGCGCGACGGCCTGTCCGCGGAATTTCACTGTGTCTTCGGCAAGAAAGGGATAATCGGGCAGAACCAGCGGAACAATATTTTTGCCGGGGATGTCTTTGTGGGTGTAAATGCCGGCGACGCCCTTGATTTTCAGCGCTTCGCGGATGTCTATCGAGAGAACGCGGGCGTGGGTTTCCGTCGATCTTACCGTGGCGCCCCAGAGCATATCGGCTCTGGAATAATCATCCACGTATTTTGCGCGACCGGTGACTTTGTCCGCGGCGTCCTTGCGTATAAATGATTTGCCTATGCTGTCCACAAATGAAATTTTACAATAATAAGGTAAAGACAGTCAAGGTGGGGTAGGCCGTATTCAAAAAGGTAGGGGCGAAAAATCTTTCGCCCCTACAAACTTCCGATTTTTCTCCATGTTGACAAGTCGGCCAAATTTTATATAATAACGTCCGACATTAAAAAGTCGCGGGATGCGCGACGTAAAATAACAATACGTCCGCCGTTTCCCAATGCGCGCGTAAGTTCCCCCGGAGGAAAAAAATGAAAAGGTTTCGTATGTTTTTTTTCGCGCTTGTTTTCGCGGTGTCGCCGACATTGACAAAAACAGTTTCGGCAGAAGGCGAGACCGCCGCTCCGTCGCGGCAAACAGAGGCGCGCAACGACACCCGTTCCGTCGTCAAAGGCGATACTTTGTGGCAAATAACCCAAGCGGCCTACGGCGATCCGTTTTTGTGGCCGATGCTCTGGGAGGGCAATAAAACCACAGTAGCCAACCCGCACTTGATATATCCCGGACAGATTCTGTCGCTGCCTTCCCCCGAGGATTTAAAAAAAATGAAACTCAGCGCGGCTCTTCCGTCCGCCTCCGCGCCCGCGAAGCCGGCCTCCGATGAAACATCCGTGGCGGCGGAATCGCAGCCCGCCGCTGTCGCCGAGACCGTCTCTGAATCCGCTCCGGTTGGGGAAGCGCCCGCCGCTGCCGCCGCGCCGCCCGCTGAGTCCGTTCCGGTTGAAGAAGTGTCCTCCGCGCCCGTCGAAGAATCCGCGCCGGACGCTGTCGCTCATCCGCCCGCTGAATCTCCGCTTGATACTTCCGTCGTCAAGGGGCAGCCGCGCCGCGACGCCCGCGTGGTGGATTCGTCGTTCTCACCTGATGGCGTCGTTTCCGGTATTATGGGCGGGCGACTTCTTGTTTCGCAGGGCGATATAGTGTACGTTCACTTCGCCTTCATAAAACCCGAAGCGGGAAAACGTCTCGGCATATACAGAAAAATGGGCAGCGTGCGCAATCCCGCCGACGGCAGAAATCTCGGCGAGGAAATAGTCAGAATAGGCACTCTACAGATAATCGAACTGTCCGCCGACGGCGCGGCTTCCGCCCGCGTTATTTCCTCGCGCGATTCCGTGCAGGTTAAGGACTGGGCGCTGGTCGAGAAATGAAGTTTTTGCTGGTTGTGATAGCTTTGATTGCGGCATCCGCTTACGGAATAGACCGCGCTTTGAATTCCCCTTCGTTTTTTGAGTATGTTTTCTCAAAGCCCGAGCTGTCCCCCAAGTTCAGTTACTACTACGGGGTTATTCTGGAGCAATACGGCGAACCTGCCCGGGCGGATTCGTTTTACGACATAGTTGTATCCACTTATCCGTCGCACCGGCTTGCCGCCGGAGCGCTTGTAAAGATGGCCGACATCCGCAATCGGGACCTTCGCATCGCGGAAGCTTTTGAGCTCTATAAAAAATTCGTAACCGAATATCCCGACGACCCGCGCGTGCCGAGGGTCCGCAAAAATATCGAAATCATTATGAGCAGGTAGCCGGCTCGTTCACGTCGATAATAAATTGAGAATGATACATAAGCCGACATTTTTTAAGTCCTCCGCCCGCGCGGTTGCGACCGTTCTGGCGGTGTTTTTTTTGGCATCCGGCGTTTGCCGTTCGGCGTCGCAGATATTCACTATAAAGGTCGCCGCCGGCGACGACAAAACCCGCGCGCAGGAACTTTGCGAATATATGCTGAGCCGCGGTTATCCGGCCTATATACTCTACGAGGATTCCTTCGAGGTGCGCTCAGGGCCTTACGAATCTTTTGAGTCGGCCGAAGTCCATCTCGAACGGATGATTTATGAGGATAAACTGGCCTGCGAGATACTCGACGAAAGCGCCATGCCTCAGCAGGCGGTGGGAGATTCGGTGCCCGGCCGCGAACTGGCCCTCGACGATTCCGCCAATTACGCGGATTCCACCGCTCAAAAGATAATACAACTCAGCATAGACCTTTTCGGGCATCCTTATAAGTACGGCGGGCAGTCGGTGGGCAAGGGAATCGATTGTTCGTATTATGTGCAGAGAATATTCTCGGAGCTTTCCGTGCGGCTTCCACGGACGGCCGCCGAACAGTACAAAACCGGCAAATGTCCGCCGAGTCCCGATTCACTGCGCGTGGGCGATCTTGTATTTTTCAAAAAGACGTATTGGCGGCGCGCCAAGGGAAAACAAATACCGTACACCCGCATAAATCACGTGGGCATATATATAGGCAACGGAGAGTTCATACACGCGACCGTCAACGTAAAAAAAGTGACCATATCCAATCTTGCCGAGCCGTACTACGCTAAAAGATACGCTGGCGCCCGCAGAGTTTTGTAACGTTGATAGGCGCAACAACCGGAAATAAATGACATTCGCAAAGTTTATCAAGAAAACCATTGAGGATAAACACCTCAGCGCCCGTCGGGTTGCCCGGGCGGCGGGTATAGACCCGTCGTTTTTTTCAAAAATTCTTTCGGGCAAAAGAAGTCCGCCTTCCGACGAAAAGGTAATAAAAAAACTTGCCAAAGCGTTGGGCGCCGAGCCGGTATATATGATATTTCTGGCCGGCAGAATACCCGATGAGTACAGGGAACTTTTTCTTAACGAGAATTTTATATCCTCATTGCGCCGCGCCGCGGGATATCCGTCGGGAGCGGTTGAAAAAATACCGGCAAAGCAGCCGGAACGTCCCGCCGCGGAGCCCGTAGTTTCCCGGCGTTATGAGCCCGCTGGGCCTTCATCCCCGCCCCATGAAGACATAAGCGAAGACCTTTTGTGAATTCCATTCGGGACAATAAAGAAAGAATCGGAACTCTCGCCCTTATTATGACCGGCGGTCTCGGCCGCGCCGGTCGGACGGCGCTTATCGGGCGCTACGGTTCCGCCGGGGGCGTTCTGAGCGCGCCTAAAGGGGAATTGTCCGGAGGATTCGGTCTGTCCGCCGCTTCGCTCGAGGCGCTCGTCGGCGGGAAATCTTTTGAGTCGGCCGCAAAAGAATTTGAAGCGGCCCTGATACTGGGCGTAAAAATTTTGTTTCCGTTTGACGACGGCTGGCCGCCCGCTCTTAAGGACTCAGGCATTGCTCCCGAGGTTCTTTACGTTAAGGGCGAATTCCATCCGTCCGATTTTTTCTCGGTGGCAATTGTGGGCAGTCGAAGAGCCACGGCGTACGGCTTGGAAGCCGCCGGATTCATCGCTTCGGAGTTGGGGAAAATGGGTGTAGCCACCGTAAGCGGTCTGGCCCGAGGAATTGACGCCCGCGCTCACCGCGCGTCGCTCGATGCCGGAGCGCGGACGATAGCGGTTCTGGGCAACGGTCTGGCGACGTGCTATCCGTCCGAACACCGCCGCCTCGCCGAAGAAATCGCCGACGGACGCGGGTCCGTGGTCAGTGAATTCCCGCTCGATACGCCGCCCGACAGGTATACTTTTCCCAGAAGAAACCGCATCATCGCGGCGTTGTCTCTTGCCACGGTGGTCGCCGAGGCCGGCGATAAATCGGGAGCGCTGATAACCGCGCGTTTCGCGGCCGACGAAGGTAAGGAAGTGTTTGCCGTGCCGGGGCCCATTTTTTCAAAGACGTCGGCCGGAGTTCATTCGCTGATAAAATCCGGCGCCAAGCTTGTGCACGGCGTTTCGGACATAGTGGATGAAATCGCATATCTGGCCGGATGGGCCGGGGCCGTTTCGCCTTCGCGGGATGCGCAGGCGGCCGGCGGGGGCGTTTCCGCGGCGGGCGCATCGGCTGTGCCGCTTGAGCCCGAAGAAAAAAGAATTTTGGACGAACTCAAAAAAGTGTCGTCCGGAGTATCCATAGATTCGCTTGAAAACGCGACCGGCATACAAGCCGGCGAACTCTCCGGTCTGCTGGTCGGACTTGAAATCAAAGGAGTCATACGCGCCCTGCCCGGCAAGCATTATGCCGCCGCCTCGGCGGTCTGAGACAATATGGCTAAAAACGTTCTCATAGTAGAGTCGCCCACCAAAGAAAAGACCATCAAAAAATATCTGCCCAAGGACTTCATAGTGGCAAGTTCCTACGGGCACGTCCGCGATTTGCCCGCAAAGACGCTGGGTGTCAAAATCGACGCGGATTTCCGTCCCGAATACGTTTGGCTGCCCAAGGCCAAGAAGAATGTGGCTCATCTTAAAAAACTCGTGGCGAAGGCAGCCGCGGTTTATCTGGCAACCGACTTTGACCGCGAGGGCGAGGCCATAGCGTGGCACATAGCCGACGGTCTTAATATCCCCGAAGACAGGATAAAACGCATAACCTTTCACGAGATAACGAAAGAGGCCATTCTCGGCGCGCTGAAAAAACCCCGGGCCATCGACGCCGCGCTGGTCGACGCGCAGGCGGCCAGACGCATACTCGACCGGCTCGTGGGTTACAAACTTTCGCCGCTGCTCTGGAAGAAAATCGCCGGAGGTCTCTCGGCAGGCAGGGTGCAATCGGTTGCGCTTCGGCTTATCGTCGAGCGCGAGGCCGAAATCGCGGCGTTTAAGTCGTCGGACTACTGGACTATAAAAGCCGCGCTCAAATCGTCGGATTCGTCGGCCGCGGGCAAAACTTTCGAAGCCAATCTGACAAAAATCGACGGCGAAAAAATCGAAAAAGAGACAACCTACAAGCTTTTCGCGGGACCTTACAAAATAAAAACTACCGTCTTAAACGACGAATCGGTTCTGGACGGGCACATAGCAAAAATCGCCGCTTCGCCTTTTGTCGTTTCGGCGGTGGATAAAAAAAGGCAGGAGCGCCGTGCCGCGCCGCCTTATGCCACGAGCACGCTTCAGCAGGACGCTTCGCGGCGGCTTAGTTTTTACGCCAAAAAAACGATGTCCGTCGCGCAGTCGCTCTACGAAGGCGTGGACATCGGCGGCGAGACGGTCGGCCTTATAACTTACATGAGAACGGACTCGCTGAACGTGGCCTCCGTCGCCCGCGCCGAAGCCCGCGAATACATAACGAAAAACTTCGGCGAGAAATACATGCCGGCTTCCCCGAATATTTATAAAACAAAATCCAAGGGCGCGCAGGAAGCGCACGAAGCCATCCGTCCCACGTCGATAAAACGCTCGCCCGAAGTCGTGGGCAAGTATCTTTCAAGAGAGCAAAATCTGCTGTATTCTTTGGTATGGAAAAGATTCGCCGCTTCGCAGATGAGTCCCGCCGCCTTCGATGTGGCGTCGGCGGATTTGCGCGCCGGCGCTTACGAGTTCAGAGCCGTTGGCCGGACCATGCTTTTCGACGGCTGGATGAAGGTTTACGATAATTCCGATGAAAATTATTCCGAGCTGCCGCCTCTCGCTCAGGGGGACAACTGCGCTCTCGTTTCTCCTCCGTCGGCCGAGAAACACTCGGCGACCCCTCCTCCCAGATATAACGAGGCCTCTCTCATAAAAACGCTGGAAGAGTACGGAATCGGACGTCCTTCCACGTACGCGTCGATTATATACACGATAATGCAGCGCAGATACGTGGAATTGCAGGACCGCCGCTTCACGCCGACGGAAACCGGCACGCTGGTGACGGAATTCCTCAAAAAACATTTTGCCGACATAGTCGACCTGGCTTTTACGGCGAGCGCCGAGGAAGGTCTCGACGAAATAGCCGAAGGCAAAAAGCCATGGAAAGATCTGATAAGAAATTTCTGGGGCAAGTTTGCCGATCAGATAAAGCAAGCCGACGTCACGGTTCTCACCGACGAGAAATGTCCGGAATGCTCCGCCCCGCTTGCGGAGCGCGCCAGCCGTTACGGAAGATTTCTGGCCTGCTCGGCCTTTCCCAAGTGTCGTTACATAAAAAGAGTAAAGCCCGCGCCGAAGGCCCCGCCCGTTCCCACGGGCGAAAACTGCCCCGAATGCGGCGCGCCTATGGTCGAGCGAACCGGACGTTACGGGAAGTTCGCGGCTTGCTCCGCTTTTCCGAAATGCCGCCATATAAAGAAAGAAAATAAACCCTTCGGCAAATTCCGGCGCTTCAAGCGCAAGGGCTCTTCCGACAAGAATTCCGCTTCCGAACCCGCCGCTTCCGAGTAATCGACATGCTCGACGTCCAGCTTGAAAGATTTCTGTTGTATCTGAAGGGCGGGCGGGCATACTCCGGCAATACCGTCGACGCTTATCGGCGGGACTTGGGCGATTTTGTGAAGTTTGCCGCCGGCGCGGGCGCCTCTTCGCCGTCGGATCTGGATAAATACCGTCTCAGAAAATATCTTCTGGCCCTCGGCACTCGCGGCTATGAGCGCGCCAGCGTGGTAAGAAAGGTCGCGTCGCTCAGATCGTTCCTCAAATATCTGTCCGTTCAAAAATTTATTCCGGCCAAGTTGCTTCTGCACGTTGTCTCTCCCAAAAAACAGACCAAAATACCGCCCGTGCTTTCGGAGGCCGAAGTCGCCTCGGCAATCGACGTCCCGTGCGCGGAAACCTTAGCCGATTTAAGGATGAAGGCAATTTTGGAATCGCTTTATTCCGGAGGGCTGAGAATAAGCGAACTTACGGAACTCAATGTTCCCGACGCGGATATGTTGGGCGGTATGATCAAAGTTCTGGGCAAGGGCTCCAAGGAAAGGTATGTTCCTTTGGGCGATGCCGCCGCGACCGCGCTGAAAAAATATCTGGATGCCAGAAGTCGTGTCCCCGGCCTGCCGGAAAATCCGGCTTTGTTCGTGAATCTCAGAGGGGGGAGAATAACTCCCAGAGGTATCCGCAAACTTTTGGTTTTGTGGCTCGCGCGCGCGGGCGTCAAAGGCAAGGCCACTCCGCACACTTTCAGACATTCTTTCGCCACACATATGCTCGACAGGGGCTGCGATTTAAGAAGCATTCAGGAAATGCTCGGCCACGCCAATCTTGCCACGACGCAGCATTACACGCATATGAGCGTGGCGCGTCTTAAAAAAGTTTACGAAAAAGCGCATCCCCGCCGGTAAGGAAATATGGAAGAAAAAATAAAATTATTGATGGAAACGGCCGGGTGCAACCGCTACGAAGCCGAGCTGGCGTACAAGTCCGCGGGCGGCGATTTCGTCGAAGCGCTTGATTTTTTAAACAGGGTGTCCGCCCGGCTGGCCATAACCAGGGGAAAGTTTATGGCCCCCGGTAAATTTATCTACGGAGTTTTTTTGATCATTGCCGACGTCAGAAAGAAAAGCATTCTTACGGCTTCGGCCGTCGCCACGAAAAATCCGTCGGTGTATGAGACCGACGTGCTCAGGCCGTGGGAAGATATAGAGAAGACCATATACGCGGCGCGCCTCGGCGCGGGAGCGCTGCCGGAACTTTCCGGCATATTGCAGGAAAAAATTCTGACCTCGGCGCTTGAATCCGCCGATTTGTCGCCGACGGCGGAGTCCGTGGAAGCGATGCTTTCCGCGGCTCTTGAAACCGAGAACGTGTCCGTAACTCTTGATACCACCGAAGAGCCCTATAAAACTCCGGTGGTTCCGGGCGCCGACGAGTTCGGCTCGTCTTCGGCGCCCCGTCCGCGCTCGGGCGGCGTGACTTTGTGCGTGGAGCCCTTGTCCGACGAAAAGGACGGCGTCCGCGCGTCGACTCTTTCGCCGGGAGATGTCGTGTGGATAAGGGTCAGCGACGAGCGGGAAATTGCCCAGTATCTTGCCGAACGCCTGGGCGCGGCCAAGGACGGAAGGGTCTTTCCGCTGGCCAGTGAAATAGTTTCCGCGGATAAAGATAAAGACAACGGCGATGTCACGCTTGGTTTCCGTTTCGCGGAAAACGTGGCCGGACTCGGCCGCGTCGATGGAGCCACAAGAGTTAAAAAGGCCGAACGCTCTGATTCCGCGGGACGCCTGGCTGAATGGTGGAGAAAACTTTTCGGATGACGCCAATGGCCGACTTGCGCCCCGTGGTAATATCTTTCGTCGGAGAAAGCGGCAGCGGCAAGACATCGCTCGTTACGGCCGTCGCCGGGCTTCTGGGCCGCGCAGGGCTTTCGGTCGGCGCCCTTAAACACACTTCGTCGGACTTTCGCGCCGCTTCCGCCGGCAAGGATACGTCCAGATACGAGGACGCGGGCATAGAGTTTTCCGGAATAGTTTCCGATAAGAAATTTTCTTTTACGAGAAATTATTCAGTCCGCGCCGCAAGCGCCCGTGACATCGCGGCGCGATATTTTTCCGAAGCGGACATAGTTCTGGCCGAAGGTTTCAAAAAAGAGCCCCTGGCAAAGATTCTTGTGGGCGCTCCGCCCGAAGGTTTCTCCGCATCCTCGGCGGTTTGCGCTGTCCCGTCGTTAAAATCATCCGGCGGCTCTTTTTCGCCCGCAACAGTCCGCCTGGCCGCCGCCTCGGCGTTTATTTATTACGCGGCATGTGTCAGGCATATTTTCGCGGGCGTCGGCAACCGGATCAAGGGCGACGACGCTTTCGGTCCGTCGGCGGCCGATGTTTTCGCCGCCGCGGGCTTTTCCGCGGCCGATTGCGGGGACGTTCCGGAAAATTCGGCCAACAAAATAATATCCTCCGCACCCGAAGCGGTCGTAATTTTCGACGCCGTCAGCGCGCCCGCTGCTTCGACGGGATTCGGAATCTACGCCGCGGACGAACTTTCCGGCATCCAGTTGGGCACTCACGGCGGCGGAATAAAAATGTTCATAGATTACCTGAAAATGAGTTCTTCGGCGAAAATTGCCGTCATAGGAGCGCACGGCGCGTCTTTCGCCCTGGGCGACGGTCTGTCGCCCGGGCCGCGCGAGGCCGTCGCCGGACTCGACGTTCTGGCGCGAAGGATAAAGCTATGCATGAGCTGACAATCGCCCGCCCTCTGTTAGCCGATATTAAAGCCGAGGCGTCCCGTAAAGGCCTCAAAATTGTTTCGCGGATAATTATTTCCGTCGGTGCGGCATCCGGCGTCGATCCTGATTTTTTAAGACATTCATTCGCGGATCATCTGTTTGCGGGGACTTCTTTTGCCTCCGCAGAGCTTATAATAGAGACGGCTCAGCCGCTTATAAAATGCCGCGCCTGCCGAAAAGAAATTTCCAGGGAGGATTTTATCCCGGAAAAACCGCTGCAAAATTGTCCATCCTGCGGTTCGTTCGTGCTCGATGTCGTCTCCGGCGACGCCGTGCGCGTCCTCGAAGTGGTATAATAAGACCTTTGAAAAAGTCCAACATTGTCCCCTGAACCCTTCGCTTTTGTCACCCTGAGTGAAACGAAGGGTCTCGTTTTGGCTCAGGGCATGCTTCGTGAAGGGTCTCGTTGTCCGTCGAAGGACGAGATTCTTCCCCCCGACAGGTCGGGGGTCAGAATGACAAAGCGAGGTTTTTTCAACAATCTCATAATAACCCTTGCGTAATGCGTAATATGAAAGAATCAATCGTGGATACGCCGCGCGTATCCGAAATTCTATCGGCCTGTATATCTTCGGGCGATCCGTCGGCGGCTTCCGCCGTTGTCGAGCGCGCCCGGGATAAAAAAGGTTTCGGCGTCGAAGACGCGGCCAAAATAATCGGCGCCCTCGGCGACCCTGATTTCGACCGGCGGCTTTTCGAGGCCGCGGCTTCCGTCAAGAAGGACATTTACGGGGAGCGTCTCGTTTTCTTCGCGCCGCTTTATCTTTCAAACCGCTGCGCGAACGACTGCGCCTACTGCAATTTTAAGTCGGCGCACTCCGCGCTCAAACGGGCGGATTTAAGTGTCGAAGAAATTACGCGCGAAACCGCGTCGCTCTTGTCAATGGGACATAAAAGATTGCTTCTGGAATCGGGCGAGTCGCCCGAATTTGGCGTCGAGAGAGTTACGGAGGCCATCCGCGCGATATACTCCGTAAAAACGCGCTTTGGCTCCATACGCAGGGTTAATGTCAACATCGCCGCAACCTCGACGGAAAATTACCGCAAGTTGAAATCGGCGGGCATCGGCACTTACCAGCTTTTTCAGGAGACCTATCATCCCGCCGCGTACGCCGACGTCCATCCGCGCGGGCCCAAGTCGGACTATATCCGTCAGATAACCGCCCACGACAGGGCGTTTGAAGCGGGCATCGACGACGTTGGACTGGGCGTTCTGTTCGGGCTCTACGACTGGCGCTTTGAAGCGCTGTGTTTGATAGAACACGCGACCCGCCTTGAAAAAAAACACGGCGTGGGCCCTCACACGATTTCCGTTCCGCGATTCCGCCCCGCCGACGGCGTGGAATATGCGCCGCGGTACGCGGTTTCCGACGAGGATTTCCTGCGAATCATCGCCATACTCCGTCTGGCCGTGCCGTACACGGGGCTTATAATCAGCACCCGTGAGCGCCCTGACATCCGCGCGAAGGCCTTCGGCATAGGTATATCGCAGGCCTCGGCGGCTTCGGCCACGGGCGTGGGCGGTTATGGCGTCCGCGCGTCGGGGACTGCGAAGTCCGTCGGCGCGAAGGCGGGACAATTCGCGGTTTCCGACGAGCGGCCGCTGGCCGACGTCGTGGCTTCCGCGCTTAAAGACGGTCTTCTGCCGAGTTTTTGCACGGCCTGTTATCGTCGCGGCCGCACCGGCGAAAAATTCATGGAACTGGCCAAGCCGGCCGAAATACACAACTTCTGCCGGCCGAACGCCATACTGACATTCGCCGAATATCTGGAAGATTTTGCCGCTCCGGCGGTTTACCGCAAGGGCATGGCCGTCATAGAGAAAACCCTCGCGGCCGTCGAGGACGCCGCAATGAGACAAAATACGCGCTCTGCGCTCGACCGCATAAAAAATGGCGAGCGTGACGTTTACTTTTAAAAATTATGTGCTATGCGATGCCGGGCAGAGTGACGGAAATTTCCGACGGAAAGGTCGTCGTCGATTACTTCGGCGAGCGCCGCCGCGTCCGCAATGATTTTTTCAAACTTGCCGTCGGCGATTACGTTTACGCGCAGGGCGGCTTCATAGTCCAGAGAATATCCGCGGCTGAGGCCGAGCCGGTTTTGACGACGTGGAAAGAATATTTCGCCCAGCTCAATAAGACGGATTTGCGGCTGGCGTCCACGGGCGAAGATTTGCGCGCCCGCGCCAATCGCGTGAGGCGCGAGCATACCGGCAATTCTTCGTGCGTGCACGGAATAATAGAATTCTCCAACCATTGCCGCGCCGACTGTCTGTATTGCGGACTTCGCTCCTCGAATAAATCCCTTAAACGGTATCGTATGACACCCGGCGAAATCGTGGCCGCCGCCGACTACGCCATCGAGAAGTTGGGTTTTAAGGCGATTGTCCTGCAATCGGGCGAGGATGCGTTTTTCGACGGGAAAACTCTGTCCGGAATAATCGCGCGGATAATGGGCAAACATCCCGTTTTGATAGTTATGAGCGTAGGCGAGCGCGATTATTCCGACTACGAGGCAATGTACTCCGCCGGCGCGCGCGGCGCGCTGATAAGATTTGAAACTTCAAACCCCGTCATATACGAAAAACTCCGCCCGGGCCGACGGCAGGCGGAAAGATTGTCGCTGATAAAACGCCTCAAATCCGACGGATGGATAATTATGAGCGGTTTCATCCAGGGTCTGCCGGGCCAGACGGAAAAAGACATCGCCGCCGATATCAAACTTTCCGAGTCGCTGGGCGTGGAGATGATGAGCTTCGGCCCGCTTATACCTCACCCCGATACGCCGCTGGCCGCCGCGCCGCCGGCCGATTTTGAAAAGATACTCGACACCATCGCCCGCGCCAGGATAATGTTTCCCGAACTCAGGATACTTGTGACCACCGCGGCCGAAACGCTCGGCGGAAAAGAGGCCGCCCGCAGGGCGCTTATGGCGGGGGCCAACTCCGTTATGGTCAATCTTACCCCGCCCGAATATTCAGGGCTTTATTCGCTTTATCCCGGTCGCGTCCCCGTCGCGGGCTCCCGAGGCGAAGCCGTGGCCGAAACGGTGAAAATGCTCAGAGAAATGGGACGCGCTCCGTCGGATATAGGTTCCACGGAATAATGAATAAAAAACGCGCCGCAATAACGGTTACCGAGGCGTCCGCGGGCAGCGGCAAAACGCGGATGCTTACCCTGCATTTTCTTTCTCTCCTGCTGTCGTCGGCAAAACCCGAACCGCAAAAAATTCTGGCCATAACTTTCACCAACGACGCCGCCGCCGAAATGAAGGGGCGCATTCTGGAATGGCTCAAAAAAGCGGCGCTCGGCGACGCGGACACGATAAAAGAAATCAAAGCCCGCGCGTCGATAATATCTTCCGGTCTTACCGATAAAAAGATATCGTCCGCGGCGGCCGCCGGTCTGGCGGGGATACTGGAAAACTATCTCGACCTTAACGTTCATACGATAGACAGTTTCGTTAATTCCGTGGCCGTGTCGTCGTGCGTGGAGATAGGTCTGCCGCCCCGCTACGAGATAGTGACGGACGTCTCCGGACACATCACATTCGTGGCCGAAGAATTAATGGAATCCGCCGGCTCCCCGTCGGCGGTCTCGGGCGCTTCCTCGGAAGTTTTCGACAGGTTTCTGGACGCTTTTATTAATGTGGAAACTTCAAAGGCATGGAATCCCAAGAAATCTTTTCTGGAAACCGCAGAACTGCTCTACGGCGAAGAGAATAACAGGGGCAAGCTTTTTGCCGTCTCTCCGTCGACCAAGGAAATCCGCGCCCGCAGAAAAGAACTTATCAAAGAATGTCTTGCCGAAGCCGAAAGCGTCGCGTCCGCCCGCAGCAGGGTTCCCATGCTCGACAAACTCTCCGGCGGGCTGCTTGAAGAATTAAGCGAGCCGCAGATAAAACTCTTTTCGCCGCCGCTGCGGGAGCGTCTGGGGGTTTATTTCACGGATTTGTCGGCCGCCCGTTTCGACGCATACGTCGATATCCATTCGCTTTTCCGCGATGCCGTCGAGAGTTATAAAAGCCGCAAGCGCGTGGTGTTTATATCGGATCTGAATTCAAAAATAGCGTCTTACGTTTCCGCCGGCGAAGTGCCGTCGATTTATTTTATGCTCGGCGACAGAATCGATCATTTCCTGATAGACGAATTCCAGGACACCAGCGAGATACAGTGGCGGAACCTCGCGCCTCTGGTTGAAAACAGCGTATCGTCGGGAGGAAGTTTTTTTTACGTGGGGGATAAAAAGCAGGCGCTTTACCGCTGGCGCGGAGGAAGGGCGAAGCTTTTCGACGAGGCCGCCGCCTCGGCCGGTCCCGCCGAAGTCGAAATATTGCGGCTTCGCCAGAACTTTCGCAGCAAAAAAAATATCGTCGATTTCGTCAATTCCGCGTTTTCCGCGCAAAACCTCTCCCGTCTTGGACTTGAAGCGACCGATACGACCGCTTACGAAAACTCGGCTCAGACGGTGGGCTTCGCCAAAAACGCTTCGGGCGGACGTGTTACCGTGGAAAAAATATCCGCGGTCAATACGGACGAACTCGACGAACAATTAAGAGAACGTCTTCTTGCGATAATATCCGCGATGGCCTCGGCAGCCGGACGTTTTTCCCGCGGGGAAGTCGCCGTGCTTGTGAGAAAAAATGAGGATGTCAAAAAAGTTACGTCATGGCTTCTGGCCGGCGGCTGGCCGGTCGTTTCCGAGATAACCATGAGCATCCGTGAGAACAGCCATGTGGCGCAGATTATCAATCTGCTCGCGTTTATCGACCTCCCGTCCGACGATCTCGCTTTCGCGTCCTTCATATCGGGAGATATTTTTCCGTCGGCAACCGGCATGCGCCGCGAAGATATACTCGCTTTTCTTGAAGATAACCGGCGCGCGGCCGGCAGTCCGCCGCTGGGCGAGTCCTTCGCGCGGCAGCGTCCGGATATTTGGGAAAAATTTATAAGACCATTGGTCGATGCCTCGGCATATATGCCTCCGTACGACCTTGCCGCGCAATTTATCGACGATTACCGCGTAATGGAGCGTTTCGGTTCGCAGGAAATATTTTTTATGAGATTTCTTGAGATACTCAAGGACAGAGAATCGCCCGAAGGTAGTTCTCTTAAGGATTTCCTGGATTACTGGAAGGACGGCCGTCCGCAGGATTTCGAGGTCATTCTGCCCGGCGATGTCGACGCGGTCAAGGTTTCCACCATACACAGAGCCAAGGGATTGAGTTTTCCGGCGGTAATAATGCCTTTCGCCACGGCGGGGCGCAACATCGACAAGTACGTCGAAGAAAACGGTTCGCTGTCGCTGCGCTGCGTATCGGCGAAATACGCCAAGTTTTCGCCCGAGGTGGCCAAACTCAGAGTGATGGCGTCAAAAGAGGAGCTCCTCGACGAAGTCAACGTCGCCTACGTCGGCGCGACCCGCGCCGCTTCCGAACTGAGGATTATCCTGCACGAAACGCGCAACAGAAAAAATCCGTTTATGCAAATGTTCGACGAAGTCGAAATCGGAGAACCGGCGGAAGGTCTTGCGCGCCGCGCCGACCGGAAGCCGTCGTCGAGTCCCGACATCATTGCGCCTAAGCGCGGCAAAAGATGGTGGGAGAATCTCAGCCGCGAAAGAGCCGATGTCGACGCGATTTTCGATCCGTCCCGCCGCGAAGCCGTGAGACGCGGCGCGGTCATTCACCTGGCGCTGTCTAAAATCGACGGTCCCGTTTCCGACGCGCCGCGCGCGGTGGACGTCGCCCTTGAAGCCGCCGCGCGGGAATCGGGCTACACTGGTCCCCTCGACGGGGAGCGCAGGAAACTGCTGGAACTTTTCGCCAACGGGGAATTTTTGTCGTGGTTCGCGGTTCCGGGCGCAAACGAAAAAGAGTTTGTGGACGCCTCCGGCAGAATCATTCGACCGGACCGGCTTGCCGATATCGGGACCGGAAAAAAAATGATTATTGAATACAAGACGGGCGAAGAGTACGACGAGAAACATGCCGCCCAGATTCTAAAATACAAAAAGACGGTCTCGGCCGTATATCCTTCGGTCGAATTCGGCTGCCGCCTCGTTTACGTCGACGAAGGCAGGATAGCCGCGCCGTAAATCCGTTGCCTGGCGGTGATATTCGCAAGTTATGCTTATATTCGTTTCGCTTCTGGCACTATACGTTTTTACACTGTATCCGTCGGTGGCGCCCTACCGCGATTCCGGCGATATGATTGCTTCGGCTTTCACGCTGGGCGTGGCGCATCCGTCGGGCTATCCGCTTTACTCCCTCGCCGGTAAAATATTCGCCGTCGCCATACCTTTCGCGTCGGTCGCTTACAGAATAAACCTTATGTCCGCCGTCTTCGGCGCGGCCGCCGTTGCGATTCTGGCGTTGCGTTTTCGCGGGCCAGGGCGGTGGGCGTTTCTGGCTCTCGGTTTCTCGGCGCCGTTCTGGAGATTGTCGCTCGTTTCGGAGATGTATTCTCTGAATGTTTTTTTCGCGGCTGTCGCCGCAGTTATTCTTGCCGGCGAAATCGACGCCAAAAAAATAGCCGCCTCGGCGTTTGTGACGGGCCTTGCCTGCGGCAATCACCTTACGGCGGTTTTTCTTGCGCCCGCCGTCGCCCTTGCGGCGATATCCGCCGCCGGACCCGCCCGCCGCGATATATTTTCCGCTTCAAAGATAGCGCTCTATGCCGCGCTTTTTCTTTTGGGCTGCTCGGTTTATGTATATCTGCCGCTGCGCGCATTGTCGGGCGCCGACATAAACTGGGGCGACCCCTCCACGCCGGAGCGTCTCTGGCGCGTTCTTACGCGCGCCGATTACGGCGGACTTAAACTTCATCCCGAGGAAAGCGAGTTGTCGTGGACGCTGTCCTCGGTCGCGGGTCAGGTCGTCTATTATTTTCGCCTTGCCGCCGAAAGATTCGGCGCGATATTTTTACTATTCGCCGCCGCGGGTATCGTCTCGGCGGCGGTTCGTCCGTCGCCCATAGGAATTTTGGCCGTTGCGGGATTCGTAATTTCGGGGCCGCTTTTTTCGCTTTTGGCAAATCTTCCGACGGACAAGGCATCCACGCCGGGCATTCTGGAACCGCACTTCGTGATGCCCGATATGTTTCTGGCCGTTTGCGCGTGGATGGGCGCGCAGTTTGCTTTGAGGCCGCGCGGGAGCGGAACGTTTAAAAATATGCCGGCTCTCAAGATAAGTGTTTTTGCCGCGCTTATGCTGGCTTCCGCCGGTATACTGGCACGGACGCTTCCTGACTGTTTTTACCGCGACGACTTCCACGCCCACGATTACGCCCGCAACGTTCTTGCCACCGCCGCGCCCGAATCTATAATATACGATCCCGACGACACCACGGCTTTCGCGACCGATTACCGTCAATATGTCATGGGTCTTCGGCCCGACGTAAAAAAGGCGGTATATTTCAGGACGCGGTGGGGTTATGAGAGATTGAAACGCCGCCACCCTGATATTCTGCCTCCGCGCGAAATAGTATCGGGAAGGGAACTGTCCGCCGAAATCATAAATTACAATAAGGCATCAAGGATGATCCTCGCCGACCTGCCGTCGAAATTCCCGTCGGGGCACGCTGTCAGGCCGAGGGGAATAATGCACGAAATCGTGCCTGCCTTCGCGGCTGCGACGAAGATCCCGCCGGAAAAATATTTCAATTTTTATTTTATGAGGGGCGTTCCGCGTCGGGACGGCTCGCGCGATTTTTTCAGCAGTCACGTCGTATCTTATTATTCTTCGGCCTTGGCTAATATCGGGTTGTATTACGCCCCCCCGGATAAAAATCCGGCTCGCGCCCGACGGCTCTATCTGGATGCGCTGGCCATCACCGGCGATCTTTCGGCGGCATGGAACAATCTGGGCACGCTTTATTTTGCCTCCGGCGATTACGCCCTCGCCGCCGCGATGTTTGAAACCGCCTCGCGCGCGGATCCGGCCAATCTGTCGTCGTCGATAAACGCCGGGATGTCGTACGCCCGCGCGGGCGACGTCGACAGAGCCGTCGACGTATTCGGCGCGATTTTGCGCAAGAGATTCAATCCCTCCGCCGCCAACGAACTCGGGCTTATCTATTACGGTCGGGGAAATTACGCCGAAGCCGAAAGAATTTTTTCCGGCGTCATACGCGTTTCGCCGTCTTTTTCCGCCGCGTATTACAATATGGGTCTTACGCTTTCTAAAACTCGTCCGTCGGAATCCAAAAAATATTTTGACGAGTACGAAAGAATGACACGGAATTGATTTTTCGCGCCCGGCACCTCTTTTTAAAAGATGGGGTGAACATGGTTATAACACTAATCACCAACCACTAACCACTAGTCACTATACTTTAATCTTTGCATTGACTTTGACTAATTTGTATAATCTGCGCTGATTATGGACGCGGCAACCAGAGTATTCCTGCTTATGATAGTAGTGGCTGTTCTCGGCGGCCTTGCCGTGGTCACGATAAAGTCCGATTTCAGGGTGGAGCAGATTTACCGCTCCAACTCGAATTATTACCCGGCCGTCAACGATAAGAGTTTAAGAAAGTCCGGCAAATAGATCCCGAATAGGCGCAAATGCCGCGCCTCGGGAGTTTTTTTGTTTATGGAACTTTTCGTAATTTGGGTATCGTATTCTTTCGTGGCGGGGACGGCCCTTCCTTTTATATTCTTTCCCGGCGTTCCCGCGTGGGAACCCGCAAAAAAAATAATACCCTTTCTTCACTTCGGCAATATTTCTCTGGTCGCCCTGATTTGGTATACCGCCGCCGGATTGGTTGGCGCGGCCTTAATCAACCTGCTTGCCCGCCGGAAAAAAACCGCGGCGCTTCTGGCCTGTTGCGCGGCTTTTGTGGCCGCCTCGGCCAATTATTACCGCGTAGTCGACATAACATCCCCGTCGCATATCACCAATTTTTACGACGCGGCATTCTTTGATAAAACCGTGGTGCGCGGAACCATAATAGCCGACCCCGATACCAGAGACGGTTTTACCAACATCGACATAAAACCCAATTCCATCATCCCCGACCCCGTATCCAGGCCCGACGAGGTAATAAAACTCGACGGAAAAACCGGACTCCTGCGCGCCAAACTTTATCCCACGATAGGCGATTATTACTACTCTCTTTCCTACGGCGATTTCGTTGAAATCACAACTTCGATAAACGAGCCGATGCGTCTTAAAAATCCCGCCGGCTTCGACTACGCGGCTTACCTCAGGGCAAGAAACGTTTATGCCACCGCCCGCCCGATTAGAAATCCCGAGGACGTAAAATATCTCGGCACCGGAAATATACCGTGGCTCTGGAGGATCGCCCTCGGCCTTAAAAAAGAAATTCTTTTGACGATAAGAAAAACGATGCCCTATCCCGAATCCGCTTTTCTGGGCGGCGTGACACTGGGGCTCAGAGGCGGCGTACCCGGTAAAATGAAGTCCGATTTTCAGGCCACCGGCGTAGCGCACGTTCTGGCGGTCAGCGGTTTGCACGTGGGATTCGTGGCGGTAATGCTCATAATGATGGGCAGAGTGCTTAAATTGCCGTCGAAGTTTTCGTTTATTTTCGTCGTATTCGGACTGATAATATTCACTCTTATAACCGGCGCGTCTCCGGCCACGCGCAGAGCGGCCATAATGTTTTCAATGATGGAGTTTTTCCGTTCGGTGGCAAAAATGTCACTGGGGCATTCCACCGCCCTTACCATTCCGCTGACGGCTCTTATAATTCTGGCTTTCGATCCGCTTAAACTTCCCGACGGCAGTTTCGTTCTTTCGTTTATGGCCGTTTGGTCTCTGGCTATGATATCCGGCCCGGTGGAGAGCGTTTTTAAGTTCATAGGCCGCGGATGGATTTTCGCCGTAAGCATCGCGCTCACCCTCTCGTCGACGGTGCTTGTCGTGGTTTCGCCGCAGTTTTTCTCGGACACGCGCACGGTTTTCGCGTATCTGGCGGTTTTTGCGGCGCTATTTGTTTTGGCCTATTTCAGGGAAAGAACAAGTCCGTTGACTTCTCTTAATATAGAATATCTTCCCAAATGGTTTACCGGTTTTCTCTACGCGCAATTCGCCATTCAGATAGGAATGATGTATCCCCTGAGCGCCGTTTACTTCCAGCGTTTTCCGATAGCGGGAATGTACGCCAACTTTATAGCGATTCCGCTTATCGCTTTCATCGTTCAATACGGCCTCCTTGCGGGTCTTGCCAATCTGTTTTTCTCGTCGATAGGGCTACCGGGCGCGGGCCTTTCGCTGGCTCTGTGGATAAACGCGTTTAACTGGCTTTGCTGCAGATTGTTTTTAGGCATGGCCAACTTTTTCGCCGGATTGTTTCCCTATCCTTATATATCGATGCCAACCAGCACGCAGCTTATAATCTATTATTCCGCCGTTATTTTTTTTGTATTTCTTAAGCCGCTCACCTTTCAGGCACAGATGCTCATTATGCGTCTGCGCGATGTTTTCGACGAGCGGGAATTGAAGCGCCGCGTTATTCCGGCGGTCGTTGCCGTCGCGGTGATTCTGACGGCGGGCATTGTGGCGCTCAACGCGTCCAAAAAAGATTATCTCAGGGTAACTTTCTTCGACGTGTCTTTCGGTAATTCCGTGCTGGTGGAAACTCCCGACGGTAAAATCCTGATTTTCGACACGGGACAGGGCGGCGGGCAGTGGAACTCTGGCTCAAGCGTCATAGCGCCGACGTTTGCCAAGTATAAAATCGGAAGGGTAAACTGGATGGTTTTTTCGTCGCTCAAATCCAATAATATCGGCGGCACGCCGCATCTTTTGAATTATTGGCCCGTCGATAAAATCATACTGCCTTACGACCCAGCCAGGATTCCCTACGGCGCCAGTTACCACGAGTTTATAGCGTCGCTGGGCGACTGGAAACTTATGGGCGACCCCAGAGGTTCCGAGTCGACGTCGCTTTATCTGTCGTGGTATGAACTCATAAAGAGCGTAAACGCAAAAAAAATACCTCACGTCGAGGCCAAAGCCGGCGACATAATTTACGAAAAGAAAATCGGCGGCAAAAACTTCCGCGCCGAAGTCGTGGCCGCTCCGGCGTCGTCGAGCGTGGCCGGCGCCGCGACGGTGCTTAAAATCACCTACGGGAAAAATTCAGTCCTTCTTGCTCCGCAGTCCGACAGATTCGCGCAATGGGAACTTACCGATTTGGGCAGGGAGAAGCTCGCCAGCGATGTCGTGCTCCTGCCCCGTAACGGCAATCCTTCCACGCTTACCGACGAGTTTCTGGAGATGACATCGCCCAAATACGCCGTTGTCCAGTACGGTTACGCGCCTCGCGCCGTGCGCACGCAGGATTATTTTTACGATTCCGACCTTGTCCGCACGGAAGAAAAAATCTCTTCCCTCGGCGCCGAACTTTTCAGGACGGATCGACACGGCGCGGTCACTGTAACTTCGGACGGAGAAACTATTTCCGTCGACCACGTGCTGAAGCGTTAATTGAATTCAGTGGATAGTGGCTAGTAGATAGTTTTTGTTTTTTTATCTTTTCACTAACCACTATTCACTATCCACTAATCACTTATTTACCATTCACCGCCCCTTTATGGACGAACAAAAGAAAATAGAAAAAATCATTCCCACTGAACTCGGCGTCTGGATGGTCTGCCGCAAGAAGTGGCTCTACGATTTCAAGCGCAGACAGGCGCGCCGCCTGGCGGAAAAAGACGCCGGTTCGCCGCCCGCCGGCGGCAAACCCGCTCCGGAAACACAAAAATGACAAGATACATAATTTACGCTTCCGCGGCGGCCGTCGCCGTCGTGATTTTCATAATTCTCGATATATTTCTCTCCTATCGCAAGCGAAGGATAAAAAGCGCGGAAGTCCAGAACGATAAATTTTTCTCCGACAAGGATTACGAGGTTCTTTACGAGGATTCTTCCGACGGCGGCGGCGCTCTGAGTATGTGGCTGACCAAAGATACAATGCTTTACGGCCGCCCCGACCTGGTGATAAAAGACAGAGCCACCGGCGATGTGCGCGTGGTGGATTTTAAATCAGGCAACAAGAAACGTTCCATACTGTTTAACTATCAGGTTCAGCTCGCGTCGTACTTTATGCTGGTGGAACACGAATTCGGCGTAAAGCCCTCCGCCGGAGTCATAAAATATCTTGAAGACGAGTCCGAGGATTCCATAGCCAACGACCCCGAATTTAAAGATCGTGTCGTCAGGGAGGCCGTGGCGCTGGCCGAGATGAAAAGAGCGCTTGAAGCCGACGGCACACTTGAAATAAAAAGGAATCATAACGATGCCGTAAAATGCGGCATCTGCGAGTTTAAAAAAATCTGTCCCGATAAAATATAAAACCGATGGTTGTCGACAAAAAGACCCCGCCGCCCCCTCCTCCGCCTCCTTCTGCGCCACCGCGTCTGAGCGATCCGGAACACGCAAAAATCGTAGCTCAAATCGCCTCCGCTCTCAAGCCGCATCAGATCCAAATATTTTACCGCGAAGTCGAGGCGTTCAAAGATTCAGGCCTGCTTCCCGGCATACTCAGAATCGCTTCGCGTCTGAATCCCGAACAACTCGAAACAGTTTTTCACGACCACAAAATCGGCGGACCGCTGTTGATTCTGGCCTGCGCCGGTTCCGGAAAAACCACTTCGCTTGTTTTCAGAATTATCTTTCTTATACTCAAAGGCGTTCCGCCCACAAGCATCATCGCGCTCACATTTACCGTCAAGGCCGCCGAAGAAATGCGCTCGCGCGTGCGGCGCTTTATGGACGAACTTTACAAGGACGTCCTGCCCGGCGCCGACAAGGGAATCATGCTGGCCGAAATAGCGCGGATGTGGATGGGCACGTTTCACTCGGTCGCGCTTAAAATACTCAAGGAAAATATTACGGGTCAGATGAATTGTGAACTCGTGGGTCTGCGCCCCGCCTTCGACGTTACGGCCGACAATTATAAAATCATCAAGGCGGCTTTCGACTCTATGATGACCGGTAAAAAAGGTCTCG
Organism: Elusimicrobia bacterium HGW-Elusimicrobia-1; assembly: GCA_002841695.1. Classification (NCBI taxonomy): domain Bacteria; kingdom Pseudomonadati; phylum Elusimicrobiota; species Elusimicrobia bacterium HGW-Elusimicrobia-1. The sequence continues at coordinate 102,096 of PHAN01000004.1, forward strand.
GATTCGACGAAGTCGTCTCAAAAATCGAACACGTAAAAAACGAGCTTTTGACCGTCGAGGCATTCAAAAAGAAAGCTACCCGCAAAGAAAAAAAATTCGCGGATATTTACGAGTGTTATCAGCAAATGCTCGAACAGCGTCGTTCCATAGATTTTAACGATATGCTCATATATGTGGTGCGGCTGTTCAAGGAACATCCGGAAGTGCTGAAACACTATCAGGACCGCTTCGGCTACGTTATGGTCGACGAGTATCAGGATACGAATTACGCGCAGTACACGCTCTGCAAGCTTCTTATCGGCGAGCGTCCCGAATTTTTCTGCGTGGGCGACGACGACCAGTCCATTTACGGATGGCGCGGCGCCGACGTAAGAAATATTTTGTTTTTTGAGAAGGACTATCCCAGCGCCACCCGCGTTAAACTCGTGCGGAATTACCGCTCAACCGCCACAATTATCGCCGCGGCCAACGAAGTTTTCAAAAAAGTAAAACCGAAGCAGCTTCTCAAAGTAATCGAACCGCCCAAGGACGGCGCCACCGGCGAGCCGCAGTGGGGGGAGAAGATAGCCGTTTATCACGCGCGCGACGAGCGCGACGAGATAAAATTCGTGGCCTTTGAAATAAATCGCCTTCGCCGTCTGGAGCCGGAGCTCAAATACGGCGACTTCGCGGTGCTCTACCGAACCAATTCGCAGAACAAGATGGTAAAGCGGTTTCTGGACGAAGAAAAGATTCCGTGCTCGGTTTACGACCCGCGTTTCTGGTCGCGCCCCGAAGTCAAAAACATTAAAGAATATCTCAGGGTAGTCAATTATTACGCCAGATTTTACGCGGCCAGAAAGTCGCCCGTCGCAGGCGATGATGATTATGATGACGACCGTCCGCAGACGGCCTCCCGCGCCGTCACTCCGGAAATCCTGGCGCAGGTCAATAAATCGATGAAAGTCGTGCTCACGCTGCCGCCGTCGTCGCTGCACAGGGAATCCTACGCGCGCGTGACACATCTTATGTCGCCGGCAAATATTCTGACGGACACGGAAACTTTCGAGAATATGAAGATGCGCCTCGGCAGCGAAACCGTCGACGCCAAGAATCTCGCGCGTTTCCGCGCCCTCGTCGACGAACTTTCGCGCGAGCAGTTGTTCGGCGAAGTTATGCGCGGAATCGTGGAACGCAGCGGCCTGATGTTTCAGCTCTCGCAGCAATCCGACCTCACCCGCGACGAGGCGGCCGCGCTCAAAGTTTACAAAGACCTCGTCACCGAGGCCGAGGAATTCGAGAAAAATACTTTTGCCGGCTCGACGAGCGTGCCCATATACGAAAAGATATCGCTGTTTCTGGAAAATATAGAAACCAAATCCCGCGATTCCGAGCAGTCCGCCGTGAAATCCAGGGAAGACGCCATCAACATAATGACTCTACACTCCGCCAAGGGACTTGAGTTCGACACGGTATTTTTTATCGGGCTTGAAGACAATATAATGCCTCTGAGGCATATCGAAGACAAGGAACTCGACAAGAAATCGCTCAGGAAGCGCCGCGACGAGGAACGCCGTCTTTTTTACGTCGGCATAACGCGCGCGAAGAAACGGCTCTACCTTACTTTCGCCGACGAGCGCGTGTGGTGGGGAAACAAAAATGTGCATTACGGGATATCGCCTTTCATAAAAAGCATACCGAAAAAATTCCATGTGAAAGGTTCGTACGCGTCGGGAATATTTTCCGCGCTCGTCAGGGCGATTAAGAGCGTCCTGTGGTGGTTCAGCCCCAGTTGATTTTTTTTGTATAATAGAGCTGTTGAAAAGCCCTACAAAATGTCATTCTGACCCCCGACCTGTCGGGGGGAAGAATCTCGCCTTTATAATACGGACGGAGAATAAGATTCTTCGCGGAGTTTATCCTGAGGCAACAGAGATTCTTCGCTACGCTCAGAATGACGCTTGCCGAAGGACTCAGAATGACAGGCGAAGGGTTCAGAATGACAACTAAAATACTTTTTCAACGGGCGCATAATAAAAGCCATGAGCGAACAAAGGTTTAAGGAATACCGGCAGACACAAAAGAAAAAACTCGAGATATTCACCCGCGCCAACGCGCTTGTTTTTGTTATGGCGCTGGCTGCGGCTTTTGTCTGGAGATACTTCTTTCAAAACTATATTTCCGTGGCCCCCGACGCAAAAGTGTTCGGCGGGTCCAAAGTGTTAAAGGTGGTTTTTTTCGACGTCGGCCAGGGCGATTCCGCCCTCATATCCACGCCGGCCGGCAGACACATTCTCATCGACGCAGGCCCCATAAAAGGCGTTACCGTCGAAGAATCCGAAGAGGGCGCCTACATATCCGAAGTCGACGCTGCCGAAACCGTGATACTTCCGTACCTCAAACGGAACAATATCAAACGGCTCGACGCTGTTGTAATAACGCATCCGCACACCGACCATTTCGGCGGCGCGCTTAAAATCCTCGACGATAAATCCATTTCGATAGGTCTTTTTGTTGACAACGGCGTGGCCGTGCCGAATCCGCTGTATCTGGATTTGCTCGACAAAGTCCGCCGCCGCGAAATTAAATACTGGTCGCCGTCGGCCGGAGACGTCCTGCCCGTCGAAGAGGAAGACCTGCGAATCAAGTTTTTGCTTTCAGAGATGCCTTTCGGCAACAAGGATCATTCCGCCATCAACAATTCTTCGCTTGTCGCCCGCCTCAAGTATAAAAACTTCACAGTTCTTTTTACCGGCGACATCGAAACGGCCGCCGAACTCGAATTGCTCGGATGGAAGACCGACCTTCGCGCCGTCGTCATTAAAATTCCTCATCACGGTTCGCAGACGTCTTCGACTCTTCCGTTCCTTGAAGTCGTGGCGCCGTCGGCGGCGGTGATAACCTGCGGCAAGGCCAATCCCTACGGGCATCCTCACGAGGCGGTGTTGGAGCGGCTTGCCCGGCAGAAAATAAAAACGTTTCGCACCGACGAATCCGGCGCCATCGTGTTTCAGTCCGACGGCAAAAAATACGTAAATGACACCATAAGATAATATGGCTCTTTCGCGCAAATTTTACCACGGCAAAGATAAAACATTCGTAACGGCGGTACTTTTCTTCTGGCGCCTGCACTATGGGAAATTCCGTTATGCGAGACCCCTATCTAAAATTAATAAACGGGTTCAATAAGGCCGGCATACGTTATGTCGTCGTGGGTGTTTCGGGCATAAATTACTATGTTCGCGATGCATCCCGACTGATTATAACCGGCGATTACGATATGTTCATTTACCCCGAAGTTAAAAATGTCCTATCAGCCGTTCGAGAGCTTAAAAAACAGGGTTTTATATTGTCAATGTCGGGTCGCGCTATGCCGCTGCGTGCCGTTAAAAAAGTCGTAAGTTTGCGGAAAACTATACACGCCGCGAATCATTATGGCTGCGTGGTTGAGTTGTTGCTTGATATTTCGGGATACACATTCGAGGATATTGAAAGCGATGCCCGGTTCTTTCGGGCTTCCGGTGTGCGCGTGAAAGTAGGTAATCTTGATAAATTGTTGAATTCCAAGAGAATCGCCGACCGTCCAAAAGATAGATTATTTTTGAAACGCCGTCTTTTGGACGACGTTTTTCCCGAGGGCACTTAAAATTTCGCGCGAAAAATTTTCCGTCGATAAAAATAGTTAAAAATGCTTTTTTTGTCGAATCATTGACAGGGCGTTTTGAATTTTGGTATAAGTTTACAAGAGAATAACCGGAGACCGCCCGCGTATGCGCCTTCCATACTGCGCGCGAAGCGGTCTGTGATAAAAGTCACAAAGCCCGCGCGCCCCATATCCGCGCAAAAGTACTTGAAAAAGGTCCGGTTTTCTGCTATACTTAAAGTAAGAAGCATACTTCACGTTTTAACGTTCGCGCGCAACAAGCCGAAATGAAAAACAGAGGCGCAATTTCCGCCATCTTTTCAAACGTTAAATCTGCCCGCCGGAACGCGGTATCGGGTGGGCTTTTTGACTTTGTCCGCAAAACTTCCCTTGCAGCCGTTCGCTCTTTCTTCGTTGTCTCTCTCCTTATAATATCTTCCAAACTAAACGTTTTCGCCACCGGCCAGTCGTTGGATAGTTGGGTCTGGGTCGCTTCGGCTCCCGTGGCCGCGGCATCGGGCGTATCTGTGGCTGATACAAACACCGACGTATATATTTTTCGGGGCGGCGCAATTTCTTTCTTGAAATATTCTCCTACGACGAATAATTGGGTCTGGTTATCATCAGCTCCCGTGGCGACCGGAACCGGGTCGGATTTAGCGTGGGCAGGCGGTGATTTTATTTATGCGCTGCGCGGCGGTTTCACAAATGAATTTTGGGAGTATCATATTTCCGGCGATTCATGGACGGTAAAAACTGCCCTTACGGTGAATGTAAGTTCGGGAGCTTCGCTGGCATGGGCAGGCGGAAACTTTGTATACGCAACCCAAGGCGAAACAGCAGAGTTTTATATGTATGATATAGCAGCAAATGTATGGGTTTCAACGACATCGCTGCCATTGACAATAGGTGGGGAATGTGAAATTGTCTGGGACGGCGGAAATTATTTATATGTTTATCGTGATAAAGCAAGCACCACTTTTTATAGATACAACTTAACTACTTACTCCTGGGCGACAGTGACGGGATGGCCGTGGGGAACTTCAACTCCGGGCACTGGTGCATCGTTAGTGTGGAATAAAGTAACTGACACAAACAATAATTTGTTCGGTCACAGAGGCGCGGGTTCTTCACAGTTTGCAAGGTACTGTATCACCCACAGTTCATGGAACTGTACTCAAGATGGATTTCCCTATAGCGATCCGGTAGATACTCCATCTGCGATTGACACGTATAGAGGACAAAGGTTGGCAGTTGTTGGTGATTACATATACTGTTACGGAGGGAGTGCGGCTGCAAGCGGAAAATATTTTTTACGCTATCGTTGGCGGGACGTTGCCGCTCCCGGCGCAATAACGGGTTTTGCGGCGGCGACAGGCGCAACCGGCGGCGAAATAAATCTTTCGTGGACTTCGCCCGGCAACGATAGTTACACGGGAGCCCTCCCCGTCGGGAGCACATTTTACATCCAATACGCCACTTGGACGGGAGTTAATTTTTCCACGGACACGCGCCCTCCGACGGGCGGATATGACCTCTCGATACCCACCGGCCCCGTAACTCCGGGCACAAGTGTTTATTATACGCTGGGTTCGCTTACCGGCGGCGTGACATATTATTTCAGGATATGGTCGCGCGACAATGCCGGCAACTGGTCGGACATTTCAGTCGGGGCGACTTCCTGGGCGCAGGTGTTTCCTGTAATACCCGCCAAGCCATCGTGGGTTACGGGGGAAATTGAGGTAACGACCGGCTCCATAAAATGGGTTCTTAAAAACGAACATACCGACACCGCCGAATTGTTTCTGGCAACCGGTCAGAGCGTGCCACAGCGCATAGTCGGCGCCGAACTCGGTCAGATACTCACGACCGAGACGACCTCATGGACCGAGTACGACCTCGACCCAAACACCGCCTACACCCGCTACGGCGAGGCGTATCTTGCCACCGGCTCATCGTGGTCGAGCGGACTTACGAAATACACGCTGGCCATTCCGCCCGCCGCTCCGACAGCCGTCGCTCTTTCTTATAACACCATAGACGTCTCGTGGGCCGGTTCTCCGACACCCCCGTCCAAATACATAATCGCCCGTTCCGTCGACAACTTTGCCACTCCATGGTCTACCGCCGCCGTGGTTCTTGCGCCCGGCACCACGCATCAGGATACCGGCCTTGCGGCCAATACCGGGTACAAATATAGAATCTATGTCATCAACGGCGACGACGTTATGAGTCCCGCTCCCAGCCCCGATTCCGCCGCAACGCTTACTTATCCCGCCGCGCCGACGGCCTTCGCCGCCTCGAACGTCTACATCACGTCTATAACCTGGCAGTGGACGGCCTCAGCCGGCGGCGCCGATGGCTATCGCGTATATATGGCATCGTCGCCCTCCACGATGGCCGCCGACGTCGCGGCGGCTACGACTTACGACGAAGACGCCCTGGGAGCCAACGCTCAGTACGGCCGTTTTGCCGTGGCTTACAACGCCACCGGCGAATCGCTCGCCTCAAATCAGACCACCGTCTACACGATGGCCTTCGCCCCCACGGCCCTTGAAATCACCAATGTTTTTTCCTCGTCGGTCACGCTTTCCTGGACCGACGGCGTCAATCCCGCCGGCACCATATACGGCGTAGCCCGCGCCGACAGCTCCGGCTTCGCCGGTTCCACCACTTTTTATAATTTCTCCGACGGCCTCACCGCCGCCACCGCCTCCGCCGATGGCTTGGGCGGCGGAGCGACTTACTACTTCCGCGTGTGGGCTTTTAACAACGGGCAGGTTGCGTCCGCCTACAGTAACGAAGTCAGCACCGTTATGCCCCCGGGCGTTCCGGGCGCTCCCGACGGACTTTACGGCCTCGCGGTATCGACCACGGTAATCAAATGGGAATGGAACATAACGCTCAACGCCACTTTCTATCAGATTTGCGGCCCCGACCCCGACACGCTTATTGCCAATATCGAGGACGATGTTCTGGCGGGCGGCGCCACCACGTGGCTTGAGCACGGGCTGAACCTCAACGCCAATTACACCCGCTACGTGAAAGCCGGCAACGCTTCCGGTCTTTCCGCCGCTTCGGTCGCGGCGGCCCGTTACACTTACGCTCATCCGCCTGCCGCCCTTGTGGCGGCCGCCGTGTCGTCATCGACGATAAATCTTTCTTGGGATGATTCGGGAGCCGCGCAATATCAGGTTTGGGTTTCTACCACAGGCCCCGGAACGGAGCCGCTGACAAACCCCACTACGACCGTCGCGCTGACGTATTCGCACGAAAACCTTAACGCCGGAGTTACTCATTATTACCGCATCATACCGGTGAACGGCAACGACCTGGCCTATGCCGCGTTCAACTTCCCCACCGCTTCGACGAGAACTCTGCCTTCTCCGGTTGCGACGTTTACCGCTACGGCATTTACGAATGATTCCATAACGTGGCAGTGGTCGGTCGCCGCGGGCGCGGATTTTTACAACCTTTATAACGCCGCCACTGACGCGCTTGTTCAGACGCTCGGCGACGTTGTTTCTTATCAGGAAACAGGACTCGGCGTAAACGCTCAGGCGGGACGTTACGTCCGCGCGCACAATACGTCCGGTTCCGGAGTTCTTTCGCCCCGCAACACTTTCTACACGCTTGCCAACGCCCCGACGGCTTTAGCGGTAACCGGAGTCACCACCGAAAGCGTTTCGCTTTCGTGGAGCAACAACTCCAATCCCGGCACCGTCAGATACGAAGTGTCGCAATCTACGGATAACTTTTCTACGAGTTTCTCCACGCCCGTAACCCTCGGCGCCAATCATTTAACCACCACCGCCGATATCGGCTCGCTGACCCAAAACACCACTTACCAATTCCGCGTCCGCGCTTTCAACGGCGACGCCGCGGCTACCGGATTTGTCACGGCGGTCAGCACTAAGACCGCCGCTATCGCGGTTGTTACGCTGATAAATGAAAACTTCGATGGCGGCACTTATGCTCCGGCCGGCTGGTTATCTATAAACGTTACATCCTCAACCACGCGCTCGGTCAGTTCTCCCGCCAGTGTGACTAACTTTACGGCGGCAAACTACTTGTTTACTCCGTTGCTTGAGTCGCCGGTCACTTTGACTTTCCAATTATACGTTACCGGTGTGCCATCCACATTTACCGTGCAGGTCGGAACATCTCAAGTTACCACCGGCACGTGGACGACCGTCCACAGCACCGGAGGTATAGCAACCACATGGCAAGAACAGACGGTGGATTTGTCGTCGTATCAAAATGTTTACGTGAGGATGAACAGAACCGCAGGGTCCAACACGTTTAACGTAGACGACGTACTTGTAACCGGGTTTCCAAACTTAATACCGCCCGCGCCCATATCCAACCTAACCGCTCTTGCCGGCGCCTCGGAAGGTCAGTTAAATCTCCGCTGGACGTCTCCCACGGCCGACGACGGCGCGTCCGTCGCGTTGAACGGCGGATACGTCATAAAATACTCGTCGGTCCAAATCATCAATTCGTCGAACTTTGACGCGCCCGCCTTCGCCCACGGCTCCGTGACCATATCCACGAACGTCGCCGCCGGCACGGCTGTGGGATATCCGCTTTCTCTTACGCCCGGAACATCATACTGGTTCGCCATAAAATCCACCGACACAGCGGGCAATCTTTCCGTGTGGAATTCATCCGCGAATGTCTCGACGATAAACACCGCCGCCTATGGCTGGGCTTATGACGCCGCGCCTCCTGCGCCGGCCAACCTCGCCGCGACCGTGTCGGACAACTCCATAAAGCTCACGTGGGACGCCGTCGCCGCCGACGACCTCTCGCACTATGAACTTTTCTATTCGTCCACCGACCCCTACGATTTCTCGGACAACCTCGTGGCGACCGTAACCGTCAATACCTCGTTTACCCACACGGGTCTTGAAGATCACGTCACCCATTATTATAAGGTGAGGGCGGCCGACCTGCCCCCGACGGTTCTTTACAGCGATTTTTCAAATATCGTTTCCACATTCCCGCGCCCGTCGGCGCCGTTCGCTCCGTCGCTGGCCTATGATTTGTCGGCCACGACTACGGACTCAATCAAATGGGTCGTAACCGATACCGCCGCCAACGAGACGGGACTTCATATTTCATCCGCCGCGAACGACGGAGCGCGTCTTTGGTCGAGCAATTCTCTGGCCGGTTCGGGCGGCACGACTTCATGGATAGAAACCGGGTTCAACGCCAACGAAGCCATAACCCGCTATGCCGAGGCGTCGAACGCCGTCGGAAGCGCGTGGTCGGGTTCGCTGACCCGATACACTCGCGCCCGCGCTCCTTCGACGCTTGTCGCAGACGCGGTTTATTTCTCGTCAATGACACTCTCCTGGGACGCCAACGGCAACCTCGGCTTGCCCAAATACGAAATCTCGATATCGTCCGATAAATTCTCGGTATTTTTCGCCACGCCGATTGCTCTTGCGGCCAGTCACACCGCCGTCACCGCCGACATAACCGGACTCGTTCAGGGAACCACATACTGGCTCCGCGCCCGCGCCTATAACGGCGACAATGTCGCCTCGGTATTCTCGTCCACGATTAACTTTATCACCGCGCGCGTTCCGACGCAATATCTTAAAATCGCCAATCCGGGGTTTGAGATGTCTCCGGATTTAACCGGCTGGACGAACGCCGGCTCTTCCGCCTCCGACCCGACGAGGTCAACCACTTATAAACGAAGCGGCTTGTATGCGGCCAAATTCCTGGATCCTCTCGGCACTTTCTTCCCCAGCGCGTCGCGCCGCAGAATTATGTCGTCAACATCCACCGTTACGGCGGGGAATAATTACTCCGTCGGGATGTGGGCTTATGTGAGAAATGAAGCGGGCTCCGTCGGCGATTCACAGTTACGGATTGGTATTCACTGGCTTGATGTCAATAGCGTAGGTATATCTACCAGTATTTCGTCGGCCCTGTCTCTTTCCGCATTCAGCACGTGGGAAAAACTCTCATATTCCGACGTTGCTCCCGCCGGAGCCGTGGCTGCGGTTATGATTATAGATGTATGGGAAAACGTCAACAACAATAATGACATATACATAGACGATGTGGACAACCTTTCCGATATCACGCCCCCCGGCGCGATAACCGACCTTGCCGCCGTCAAAGGAACCAACGCCGGAGAAATAAATATCTCATGGACGGCCCCCGGCGACGACGGCTACGCCGAGAACAACGGCGCGTCCGCAGTTTATACTTTGAGATACGCGACTTATCCGATGGTTGCCGCTTCTTCCTGGACGTGGCGCAACAACGCGATTGTTTATTATCAGCAGTGGCCCGTCTCCGCCGTCGGGACGACCGAGAGCCGCACTCTTTCGCTTGTGCCGGGCGTTACATATTATTTCCTGATGAGGACTTACGACGCGGCCGGCAATGTCTCGGAGTTCGACACTAATTCTCTGGTCGCGCAATCCTCCGCCTGCGCGAAAGAAGGCCGCACCGGCGGGCAAATTGTAATCAATGAAATCAATTGCAGTAAGACCCCGAACTGGATTGAATTTTATAACGCCTCGACGTCTACGGTGGATATGTCGAGCTGGAAAGTGTTTGAGGTCGCCGAAAGCACTTTCGCCGCCGTCAAAACATACAGCAGTTTCTCGCTGCCCGCCGGGCATTATCTGGTGCTTTATTTCGGATCGAGCGCTTCCGACAGCGCCACTCCGTACACGGCATCCGGCGACACATATTATAAAACATACACAAATAACACCGGCTTGACGGAGACGGATAACGCAATCGTCGTTAAAAATTCGGCCGGCGCATGTGTAGACGCGATGTTTTACGCCGATGGCAGCGGCTCTCTGACCAATTCAACAAGGTACAAAGTGGCTCTCAACGAGGCGATAACCAACAATCAGTGGACGGCGCCTATCAGCCCCGGCGATGAAGATGTCGAAAAATATTACACCGCTTCGTCGAAATTTTTGAAATCGGGACTTACCCTCGCGCGCGACGATAAATCCACCGACGGCACCAACCCCTCTAAAGCGGAGTGGCACGTTCACGCCTCGCCCACCCCCGGCGGCCCGACGGAAGGATACAAAAACCGCGTCCCCGACACAACGCCGCCCGCGCAGATAAATAATCTGGCGGCGGTTACAGGAGACAATCGCGGAACCATAAATCTGACTTGGAATGCCCCCGGCGAAGACGGCGCGACAAATACCGCTCAACTCTACATAGTAAGATACTCGCCCAATATTATTGCCGACGACGCCGGATTTGACGCGGCCGAGGTCAAGTATAACGACAAATCGTTCACGTACGCGCTCGATTCCAATGTTTACGAGACCATAACATGGAACCCGTCCGCCCCCGGCGCGGCTCAAAGTTATGCCCTCGGGTCGCTTGCGCCGGGCGTGACCTATTACATAGCCGTCAAGACGGAAGACGAGCAGCCGAACAGGTCGCTGTTGTCCAACGTTGTGACGTTATATGCGTCAAACAGCGTGGGCTCGAACGTCAGAATAAATGAAGTTGCGCCGATGGAGACCAACGACTGGATAGAACTTTACAACGCGACGACGAATCAGATAGATTTGAGTGGTTGGGAGATATGCACTAACATTCAAGGCACCGATATCTCCGGTGTAATCGAAGCAGGGAGTGACTACAGTATACTCAAGACTATCCCATCAGGGTTCGTTCTGCCGGCGACAAGTTATGCCATTTTGAATATGGGCTATGTTACCCCGCCGGCCGACGAGACGAGCGCGGATACCAACGGAAACGGCTGGCGCGATCTTTATAGCGCAAACTCTCTGATGGATATCGCCGGGGTTGTTTTCATAAGAAATAAAAACAAGACATTTGTTGACACTGTCGCTTATTCTGACGGCATAGATAATCCCAACTGGTCCAATTTGTGGAAATGGTTCAACGGCCACCGTCAATGGTCGCCGGCTACGGCCTCTATGACCGACGCCGCCGACTGGTCGGCCGCTTCGGGCGGAAGGGTTCAGGGCAGAACATTCGGCCGCGACTCTTTCTCCACCGATACCGACGATACCGCCGCCGCCAAAGACGACTGGAAGATTTTTGTCGTTCCGACCAAAGGCGCCCAGAACGACGACGTTCCGCCCGCCGCGATAACCAATCTCTCCGCTTTGGCTGACCCTGACGTCGAGGGGAAAATAACTCTCACGTGGACAGCCCCCGGCGACGACGGCATCATCGGCAACAATTCCGGCGGATATTATATCGTCAAATACGCGACATTTTCCGTCGTTGACATAAGTTCATGGACTTGGTGGAACTCAATATCCACGACAACCGCCCCGAACGTCGACAAGGGCTGGAAAATAAAATCTCCGCCGTCCGCGGTGGGTTTAACCGAAACGCAGATACTCACCGGCCTTTATCCCGCCTCGACATACTATTTCGCCGTCCGCACGGTTGACGATGTGGCCAACTGGTCGGCGCTTGATTTGCAGATAGGCGACGCCGACCCCGCCGTGCAGGCGCAGGCCATAGCCACCAACCTTCCGCCCGCCGCTCCGACGGGAGTGGCGGCAGCCGCGGGCAACAGGACGGCCGCGCTGTCGTGGCTTGCGAGTCCGGCCCTCGACTTAAAAGAATACAGGATTTCCAGTAACACCGTCAATGATTTCTCCGACGGCGGCACCACGCTTGCGGCTGTGGTATCGTCCGCAACGCTCACGTACGACGCCGCGGGACTTTCAAACGGCGTCACATATTACTTCTGGATACAGGCGATGGATGTCTCCAACCTGACCGGTTCTACGTCGACGGTGGTTTCGGCCCTGCCCGTAATTTCTCCGCCGTCGGGACTTGTCGCCGCCCACAAAGGCACGTGGGTAGAACTTTCTTGGACCGCCTCTCCCGATTCCGCTTCGACGAACTTCGCCGGTTACGCGATATACCGCTCGTCGGTGTCGTCTTCGTCGGACTTCAATCTGCTGGCAGTCCTGAGCGGCGGCGGGTCAACCACTCACTACGACACGTCCTCGGTCTCGGCCACTCAGACCTATTACTACTTCCTGCGTTCGTCGGATACTGCCGGGCCCGAAAGCGCCGCGACATCGGTCGTTACCGCCGTCCCCGACGACAAAGGTCCTGTTATAACGGTGATAAGCCCCGCGGCAAGCACGGTAAACGTGGCCGTCAAAGGCTCCAAAATAGTTCTTGAGATTTCCGTTCGCGAGGACGAGACCACTCCGTATATTTCCGGTATAGATGCGTCTTGGACGCTTGTCGCCTATTCCACGGCCTCCGGCGGCGCGGCTGTGCACGTGTCGACGCTTGAAATGGTGGCGAACAGTAATTCTTACGGGCAGGGGGGGCTGCTCGCCGCGAAATTCAGATTATCCCTCGATGCGGCAACACCCGGCATTATCCCCGAACTTAAAGACATACTCGCCAACGGAGGCACTTTCTTTTTCTACTTTGTGTCGGTGGATAACGCTTTGAATATATCGTATGTGGGGCCTTACGTAGCGTTTATTCAGTCCGAGGCGCGCGTTGTTTCCGTCGTGGCCGCGTCGGCCGGCGGCACGGTAGCCCTCGCCGACGGCAACCCCGAAGACGGAGAAACTTCCGTAACGATACCCGCCGGAGCGTTGTCGCGGGACATTACCATAACGATTGAGCAGGCCAACCCCGCCTCGTCGGCTATAACCCCCGCGGCGAAGGAATCCACGATAAATACATCCGTAAACTCCGGCCGTCCCATAGCGGTTTACATCTTCGGCCCCGAAGGGACGATTTTTGCCAAACCCGTTACAATTACGCTGCTTTACTTCGAGGATGGCGGCGTGATAAAAGATATCAACGGCGATACGATAGCCGGCGCCACCGAGGACGATTTAAGGATTTACCGCTGGGACGGCGTCGAGTGGAGATTTATCGGCGGTACCGTCGATAAGATAAAGAATACGGTGTCGACGAAAGTGTCCCACTTCTCGGTTTACGCCCTATTCAATTCAAAAGGCGCTCCGCCCAAACCCGTGGCGATGGAGAAATTTATAACGCCCAACTCCGACGGCATCAACGACCGTTTGGAGTTCGACGGCTCGCCCGCCGACTTCAAAGAAATAATTATCTACGACATAAACGGACGTCTCATAAGGAAACTCGAAGGCGAAAGTTTCTGGGACGCCAAAGACGACTCAGGCAAGGTCGTCGAGATAGGCGCCTACATCTGGCGCGCGGTCTACACGAACGGCACGGCAAACTACGGCACCGTTGTGGTGGCCAAATAAAGTAATGAAAAGAATGTTCTCTGCGACTATCGCGGTAACGGCGGCGCTCGGGATAATTTTCTCGGCGGCCGCTCCGTCGCGCGCCGCGTTCAAAGAAAATATATGGGCGGCCAGGCCGTCGGCAATGGGCGGAGCTTTCTCGGCCGTCTCAAACGACGTTTCGGCGATATTTTTCAACCCTGCGGGACTCTCCCAGATAGAGCGCCCCGAGGGGAACTTCGGCTACACGCAGAAGTTTATGGGACTTCCCAATGTCACGGTCGGCAATATGTCGGCGATGTTCGGCTATCCCGCAGAAAAGATAGGCGCTTTCGGACTGGGATATTTCTCGTCGGACGTCTCGTCGCTCTATTCCGAACGGACGATTGCGCTGACATACTCGGCGCCCATACACAAAATGCTCGGCACAAAAACTCTGAAGGTGGGAAAACGCTCTATGGAGTTTCCTAAACTCTCCGTGCCGGTTTACGCCGGTTTGAATCTTAAAATGCTCTCGATAAATTACAATATAGGCGACGACCCCCGCGCCGCCCGCGATCCGGTTTTTGACGGCGGTCAATCGGCCGGAGGCCTTGCGGCCGACATCGGATTTTTGGTGAAACCTGCCGATAAACTCTCGACCGCCCTGGTAATTAAAAATCTTATCTCTCCGAATCTGGCCATAGGTAAAGATTCCGACGACAAAAAAGCTTCCGAAGCCGCCCCTATGGAAATTGGTCTGGGTGTGGCGTGGCGTTTCGGCGATTTCGGAACGTTTGAGGACTTCGTCGCCGCTCTCGACATCGCAAACCGCGCGCCCAAGGACGGCGCCGCCGAAACGAACTGGCGACTTGGCGCTGAATCGTGGTTCGGCTATCACAGATACGCGGCCCGTCTGGGAATCAACAATACGGAAATTGCTTTGGGCGGCGGTCTTGTCAGGACGTTCGGTAATCTTGAACTTCAGGTGGATTATTCGTTCGCGCTTCCTCTGGCCGTGTCCGACAATTCGGGACATCACCGGCTTTCAGTAACGACAAGGTTTTAAGTCGTAGAAGAAACAAACGCTCCGCTTACAACAACATAACTCCCGCGGCGGAAAAAATAAAAAGCGGGCAGAAGTCATCGGGAGGATATGTGTTCAAGAAACTTTTTGTGGCATTGGCGGCCGCCGCGGTAATGTCCGGCGCCGTGTATGCGGAGACGACACCGGCCAGAGAAATAGTAGTAACGGCCGTCGAAGTCGCGCCTATGGACGAGGGTCCCGTAAAGGGCCTTGCCAAAGTCGTGATAAACGACGTGCTTGAAATTTCCGAAATTCAAGTGCTTAAAGTCGGCGGCAGGACGTCTCTTAAATTCCCGGAGTACGTCTCAAAGGCCGGCAAAGTGTATCCGCAGATTTCCGTGCAGACCAAGCAGGCCAACGACGCTATACTTCAGGCGGTGGAGACCGGCAAGCCGTCGGCATCGAAAGCCAAAGCGATATCGTTTAAAGTAACTAAGTTCTCAAAGTACACCGCGCGCGGCGGAAAACAGTCATCTTTAAGAGTTTTCGCGGCGGTAATGTTTAATGACGCCATCGAGGTGGAGTGTAAGCTTATGGAGGGGAAAAAAGGCCCGTGGATATCGTGGCCCGCCCGCGCTCCCGAGGACGGCGGCAGGAAGTGGATTAATCAGGTCATCATCAAAAATAAAAACGTGAAAGACGCCATAGAAAAAACCCTCACGGACAGATACACCAAAATGGGTTCCGGTGGCGGGGACGAGTACGAATAAACTTTGCATATAGTTTACTTCAACCGTCTCGATGAACGGGGTGTATTCCGCCCCGTTCGTTGTTTTATGCGGCGGCGTTTTTACGCCCGCTCTGCCGAGGCCTCGGTAAATATGAAGTCGCGTCGATAGCGCCCGCGCAATCAGAGGTTCTATGAAATTCTTACGTCCCGTCGCCGAAAAAAAACTTTGCTCTGTCGCCGCGCTTGCGTTATTTTTTGCGATGCTGCCCGCGAAAGCGTGCGCCCAGGAAAAATACCTTCTTATCAATGAAGTCGCCCCTTACGGCACCTCCGATCAGGGCGGAAATGATTGGGTTGAAATATACGTAAGCACCGGCGGAAACTACGGCAGTTACCGCCTTTACGAGGCCGGAGCGAATGTAAAGACTTTCCCGGCGGCTTTTAATCCGGCTCCCGGCGATTACATATTGATACATGAAGAGGCCGGAACCGACGAGGACAACACTACGGGCAAGGGCGACAACGGTTTCTGGGATTTTTACGGCGCCGGCGATTTTACCGGAACCGACCAGATAATATCAGTCAGGAATTCCGCCGGAACCGTATGGCTTGATGCTATGGGGTGGTCGAACAAGGACGGTTCATTCTCTTCCACCGCCGAAAGCGCATATAATGCCATGAAAACGGCCGCCATGTGGACCGATGGCCCCGCCGCCGCCGACACCACGAACGATGCGGACTGCGAAAACGCATTGGTGACGTCCGTGGCGGCAGGTTCTTCCATAGGGCGCGGCGCCACCTCGACCGACACGAATGCCAAAGCCGACTGGACAAAGCAGACGACGCCCACTCCCGGCGCGATCAACACGGCGCCCGTAGCGGGCGGGGCGGGCGATATTGCCGGATTGATAACCGAAGTGGCGCCCTCGGACAGCGCCGACTGGATAGAAATATATATAACCGCCGACTGCGATGTCGCGGGCGCTCAGGTTTACGAAAAAAGCGCGCTTGTGGCCACATTGCCGTCGATTACGGCAAAAAAAGGCGAGTTTATCGTTATACGATGCAAAAGTACGGCTATCAGTGAAAGCGGCACTTCGCTTTCCGTCGGAGATACCAATCGCAACGGATATTGGGATGTGTATACGACATACGCCGGACTTACGGGCACCGACAGTGTTCTTTCTCTTCGCAGAGGCAACGGTTCTTACGTAGATGCCGTGCCATATTCCAACCGCGACGGCACAACTTTTTCGCCCAAGGCCGATTACGACGCTCTTGTGGAAAATGATCAGTGGACGCCCGCTTCAACCGCCGACTGGGGCTCGTCCGATTACGAAAACAACTCTGCAAACTGGAAGGGTGGCGGCAGCGGAAAATCCGTGGCCAGAAAAAAAACCATAGCCAACGAGCCGCAGGACACCAATGTCGAATCCGACTGGGAATTAAAAACCCGCCAGACGCCCGGCTACGGTTACGGCGGAGAAACTCTCGCCACTGAAAAAATACTTGAAGTCAAAGCACCCAATCCCTTTTCGCCGCACGCCGGGCAGGAAGCCAACCTGAGCTACTCCGTGCCGCGCGAGACGATCAAGACCCTTAAATTATACGACATCCGCGGACGCGAGGTAAGGCGTCTTATCGACCAGGACAGAGATCTTGTCGACGGCGGAATGCTTACGGCGATAGGCGCCGGATTCGCGACGTGGAACGGAAAAAATGAGGCCGGCGCTATATTGCCGGTCGGAATGTATATAGTGGTTATGGAAGCGTACGATTCGACTACAAAAACCACTTTGAAAAACGCCGCGACCGTCGTAATCGGCCGACAATTCTAAAAACCAAGCGAACCGTAAGGGCGGGACATTCATCCGTCCGACCTGTGTATGCCCGAGAGGTTTTTTATGAAGAAAACACAACTAATACTGTTTGCGACATTGCTGGCGATTCTTGTGGCCGGTCCGCCCTGCGGGACGTTGCGCGCCGCCTTCGAGGAAAAAATTCCCGCTGCTCGTCCGGCGGCTATGGGCGGAGGGTTCGTGTCGGTGGCTAACGACGCAAACGGCGTGTTCTACAATCCGGCTTCTCTGGGCGGTCTCGGCGCCGCCAATATTTCATTTTCTCAGACGTCGCTGTTTAATCTGCCCGACGCGCCGTATATGACTTTGGCGGCGGCGTTTCCGACGAGGAATATGGGCACTCTGGCGTTGGGATACACACAGTTCGGCGGCTCTCTCTATAAGGAAACGGAGTTGACACTTTCACAATCCTTCATACTGGCGCGCAAAGTATATTTCGGTTACAACCTCAGAAACCAATCTGTCGCCGTGACAAATTTCGGAAGCGCGGCCGGAATGGGCGTCGACGTGGGTTTTCACGCCGCGCTGTCGAACGATTTCGCGGCGGGTTTTTCCGCCGGCAACATAACCGCCCCTATGCTCGGCGCCACGGACGAGGCGCTCCCGCAACTTTACAGAATGGGCATCTCGTATTATCCGGACGCGGGACTCATTTTCCTTCTTGAAACCAGCAAGGATCTTCTCGGCGACGAACTTGCCTATCACGGCGGCGCCGAAATAAATATCTCCAAACATTTCACTTTCCGCGCCGGAACGCGGTCCAATCCGTCGGGAATTTCTATGGGCTTCGGCGTTAATACGGGCATTTTCAGAATCAATTACGCCATGGTCACGCATCCCGTGCTGGACACGCAAAACTTTTTCACGCTGGGTCTTAAATTCGGACCCGACGACGACGTGGCTCCCGCCGCGGCTACCGGAAGCCGCAGGACGTCGGCGCGCCGCGCGCCTTCTAAGAGAGTAACGAACCGCGTGGAACAGTACGAACAGGTCAAGGACTTCAAGATTGATCCCAATAAAGCCACTGCCGACGAGTTGAAAGAAATACCCGGCGTAGGCGCTCTGACGGCGCAGCGAATAATCGACCACAGGAATCAGGGCGCAGTGTTTACGTCGGCGGACGACCTTCTGGGCGTGCCGCGAATGACCAAACGCATAATGGAAAGAATGCGGCCGTATCTTATATTCGACGGCTCCGCCGCTCCTGCCCGCTCAACGCCCGCGCCGTCGACTCCGTCGCGCACGCGGACGGCTCCCGCCGTAGTTTCCGACGAGCAGCCCGAACCCGACGAGGAAGACGCGCCTCCGCCTCCGGTCAAGGCGCCGCCCGCCAAAACACGGACATCGCCGCCCCCGCCGCCTCCTCCTCCGCCGCCCGTTGAGGCGCCTAAAATAAGCGTTCCGACTATTGCTCCGGTCGCGCCGGTAAAACCCGTGGTCGAACCCGCAAAACCTGCGGTTACGGCGCCTCCGAGCGCTCCGAAACTGCCGGCGCCTTCCGCCGCCGACGACGATATGTTAAATGTGAACACTGCTTCGGCGCAGGAACTGCAGGTGATAGGTTTTACGTCGACGCAGGCCAAAAATATAATCAGATATCGCTCCAAAGAGGGCAATTTCTCGTCGGTAGACGACATTCTTAAAGTGCCGGGCGTCGACGCGAAAACCGTCAATAACGTCAAGGAATCGATAACGGTAAAATAACACGGAACAATATTGGCTCTACTGTCATTCCGTGCTTGACACAGAATCCAGTTTTTCTCTCTGGATTCCCGCTTTCGCGGGAATGACATACTTTACTGAATCGGGCAGTATGATATTTCAATGAAAAAGGCAATAGGCATAGCCGCCATACTGGCGCTTACGGCGCTGGGGCCGTCGGCGGGAATTCTCGCGGCGCAGGAAGACGTCGACCTTAACGCGGCGTCGGTCGCCGAGCTTTCCGCCGTCGACGGTATTACGGAAGCCGTCGCCAAAGCCATCGTGGCGCACCGCGCGCGCTCGCCTTTCAGGATAACCGAGGATTTGCGCTCCGTTGCCGGAGTGACCGAAGAAATATATCTTAAGGCAAGGGGCCGCTTTTTCGTGTCGGCCGTCTACGACGATACTTTCGAGGATATCGTACCCGAAGCCGACGACGAGGGCGCGACGGGACTTGTCGACGCCGTCGGCGGTCAGGATTCGGTGCTGGATGATTTGCGCGGGAGGCCTCTTGATCTTAACATCGCCCAGAAGACGGACCTGCTGGATTTGCCTCTGGTGACGTCGCAACTCGCCGACGCCATACTTCTCCGCCGCAGGCAGGAGCCGTTCAAAAACATCGAAGAACTCAGAAGTGTCAAGGGTATGACCGACGAGATTTATCGCGGTATGGCTCCTTATATCAGGGTTCTGCGTCCGGAAGAGCGCGAAATTTTCGCCGGTGACATAAGATTCCGCATAGGTCCGTCGATATCGGTTTCAAAACCCGATAAAAATCCATCCGTAGAATATCCTTACGACAATCCTCTTCAGATATACAATCGCACGCGCTTTCGCTTCGGCTCCAAATACGAGGCGGGTTTCATCATAGACGCCGCGCGCTGGGAGCCGGCGCTCGACTATCAGACGATAAGAGAATTACATCTCAAAAAGTTTTACTTCCGCGCGAACGACGCTTTCGGATTCGACAGAATAATAGCCGGAAATTATCAACTCCAATACGCGCAGGGGCTCGTTTTTTATTACCCGTTCGGAGAGCTGGTGCGCCCCATCAAAGTAAAAGCCCGAGGCCCCAAGGTCGATACGGGCACAAACCCGAACGCGTATTTCCGCGGCGTTGCCGTGGAGAAAAAATGGCAGGCGTTCGACCTCTCGGGTTTTTATTCATATAAAGGGATTTATGCCGACCTGAATGCCGACGGCACCGCGAAGTTCGATCTTGAATCCGACGCCAAGATGGATCTGGGATCGAACACCTCCGACCGCGAGATTGCCAGGCAGAACAATCTCTACGAAGAATTGCTCGGCGGGCGCGTGCAGTGGAATTTCGCTCAGGGCACGCACATCTCCCTGATAGGTTACGACGCGGTTTATTCTCCGACGATAAATCCGCAGGATTCGGCCGGAAATCCGTCGGGACTTTTCAAATTCCGCGGCGACGGCAACACCGTGCTCGGCGGCGATTTTGACACGTGGGTCAACGGCGTAAACTTTTTCGGCGAATACGCCAAATCCTACGAGCGCGGACGCGACAAGCTGGGACTTGCCGCTCCGTACGACGTTTCAAGAAGCGGCGACGCGTGGCTTATGCAGATGATGTACGCCGTCAATAAATTCACTTTCTATATGATTGCCTGGGACTACGATCCCGATTACATAAATCCGCACGGTTCCGCCGTCGGCGGACGCTCCATGCGGGACAGTGACTTTAACCAGATCGGCAATTACATAGGGACTTTTTATAAGACGGGCAAACTTGAGACGAACATCTCTTTTAAGCCCGTAAAATATAAAGTGCCGGAAAAGACCGTCAACTATCCCGGTGTTTCGAACGATTTCTGGTACGACATAAAATACAAACCATCCAAGGAATACGAATTTTATTATCGCGCGTGGAACCATTATTACGACGATAACATAAAGGTTTCTTATACCGACCCCGATACAGGCGTCACTACATCCGAAACGACGGACGCTTACGTGGCATACCTGAGAAACCGTTACCAGATAACTTATAAGCCCAACAAAAATTTGCAATTAAAAGCGCGCTTCGACGATTCGCGTAAAATATCGCCGGATTACTATTACGAACAATCGGGCTGGCTGAGCTATTTCGACATAGGATACAAGATGACCTCGGATATGAAACTTTCCTGGCGCTATATGTTCTACGATTCGCCGTATTTCGCGATGTCGTCGATAGACGATATGTGGCCGAGGGTGCTGGTGCCTATGTTCTGGACGCAGGGGCGAGGCAAGGGGCGCAGATGGTATCTGGCCGTCTCCCAAAAACTTGACCGCAATACCGAAATATGGATGAGATACGAAAATCTTTATTCCATAAGCAGTAACTACGACAGTCATACGTTCAAACTTCAGTTCGACTATAAATGGGGCGCCGTTTCCCGTCGCACGACCCGTCAGCGGGCCGTGCCGGCCGCGTCCGAATCGCCGTCGGAATCTCAGCAGTTCTATGACTTCGGACAGGAAAAAATATAAATACGATGATTTTATTTAGAGGTAATGCCGATATGAGAAAAATAATCGCGAAGTCGACATTAATTACGGCCGCCCTGCTTTTTGCCGCGTCAGGCGGCGCGTGGTCGCAGAGCTATCTCGGCGCGCTCAATGCGGGAGATATGGTCGTAGGAACCGGACTGCGCTCTTACGCAATGGGCGGCGCGGGAATCGGCGGTTCCGACGAGCCGGCCACACTTCTGTACAATCCTGCCACGATGAACTATCCGGGGCAAAGGCAGCTCGCGCTGGGATTCGCTTACAACCCTATTACGGAACGAGTGGTGACCAGCGACAAAAGAGTTTACTATAACGAGCCCGCTTCTTTCGGCATAAATAATTTCGCCGTTGTCGTTCCGGCCCAGAATAATCGTTTCGCTTTCGGCTTTGCCTACGCGCCGGCGTACGACTCAAATTACAGCCATAAGCAGATACTCTATTCGCCGTCGGCGCCCGCGACAAGAATCGGCTATTGGGAGTTTGTTTCGGCCGGCACGATCAATCGAATGACGCCCGCCGTATCAATGAAACTCTCAGAAAAATTCGCGGTGGGCTTGTCTTACAACATGATTTCAGGAGCCCAAAGTTACAGCGCTAAACTGATAGATACGTCCGGTGTCGCCGACATCATAGTTCTGTCCAGCGAGGCCGCGGTAACTACCACGGGCTCGCGCCTCGACTTTGGCGTGATCTTTACCGGTCTCAATCCTTTGAGAATCGGTTTGACGTATTTCGGCGCCGCCTCGCTTACGCAAAAAACGGCTTCCGCCGAAAGACAGGTGGAAATGCCATCGTACGTCGGGCTCGGCGTTGCGTGGGACTTCGGCGGAAGATATAACACAAAACTGGCTTTCGATTTGCTGCCGATGCCGCTGACGGCGGTTAAATTTAACAAAGCGCTCGCCGGATGGGACGACATAACGGTTCTTAAAATCGGTTTCGAGCATTGGGTTCGAGAAGACGTCCCGTTCCGTCTGGGATTTTACTCTCTGCCTTTCTACGCCGAAAAAAAGATAGAACTCGCGGCTTTCACGTTCGGTTCCGGCTACAAACTCTCGGACAGCGTTTTTCTGGACTTTACCGGCGAGTACGGGAAGAGAAACTTTGTAAGCGACGGCACTTTCTTCGCCGCCAAGACCACTATCGACGAGACATTCAAAAAACTGGCTTTCGGAGCCAATTACAGATGGTAACACGCTGACGTTCCGTCGGCGTCGCATATATGAGACGCAATATTCTTCAAATAATTCTCGATAAAAAACTTCGCTGCGCGCCCGGCGCGGTCATTCGCGCCTTGAGCATAATGGCGTTGGCGGCCTCGACGGCCTTCGCCGATCCCGCGGACCCGACTCCCGCCGTATTCCACCAGCCCGACGGAACCGCGATTACCGCCCGCAAGGTCGGAGACGAGTATTACAGCCGCACGGTTACCGACGACGGTTACACGATAATACAAGGCGACGGCGGATGGTGGTACTACGCCGCTCCCGGCGCCGACGGCTGGCCTTACGCGACCGACAGGCGTGCGGGCGTCGACGCTCCTGCGTCCGACGTTAAGCCGGGCGTTGCGCCGTCGCCGGCCTCAAGAAGGGCGCTGAGTATTCGCCGCGACGCAAGAAGACGCGCGCCGTCGCGGCGGGCGGCGGCGGTTTCTCCCAAAGGGACAAAAGAGATTCTCGTCCTGAGGGTTGATTTTTCCGATCGGGCGGGAACCAAAACCAGGGCATACTATGAGAACTATCTGTTCGCGCAGGGAACTTACACTCTGAGAGGATATTACGACGAGGTTTCTTACAATCAACTTGTCGTTACGGGCACAGTCGCGGGCGACGACTGGATGCGCTCGGCGAAAACTTCGGTTTATTACGGCGCGGACTCGACTACGGGCACCGACGACCTCAACGGGCCGATTTACGAACTTGCCCGCGAGGCGGTGCAACTTGCCGACCCTTCCGTCAATTTTGCCGACTATGATAAAGACGGCGATCTCATCGTCGACCACGTTATAATTATCTATGCCGGAAACTCTCAGTCCTCATCAGCGGGCGTTGCCAATAATATCTGGCCGCATCAATGGCAGATAGGCGAAGCCGGCGAAATCGTCGACGGCGTTACGGTGCTTAATTATACGATGGTCGCCGAAAATAGTTCTATGGGAACTTACGCCCACGAGTTTTTTCACGACCTCGGCGCGCCGGATCTTTACGACTACGATTACGACGGCACGCCCGTGGGAAGTTGGTGTCTTATGTCGGGCGGTTCGCATCTTAGTCCTCCGTGTCACATTTCGGGATACTTGAAAATGGACTTTGACGCCGACCCGTCGAACGGCATATCCGGATGGATTACCCCTCAGGTAGTGAGTGCTGCGGGCAATCTTGATGTCAGACGGCTCGCCGATAACGCCAACGGCAATCTCTATAAGTTTTTTGCCGGCGGCACCAAAGAGTATTTTCTCGTCGAGAATCGCCACCGTTTCGGCTTCGACGCGGGTCTCCCCGAATCGGGCATTTTGATATGGCACATAGACGAATCCATGCCCGACGGCACCGGCCGGATGAACGACGGTCCGTCTGCAACCTTATCCGGCAATAGTTATTATCGCGCGTGGGTCGAGTGCCCGGGAAATCCGCTTCACAATTCCACCGCCGACAAGTCGGGGGATGGAACTCTGGCTACCGCGGCGTATAGTTCCAACGATAATCAGACCGCTTTCAACAATGTTTCAAATCCCAACTCCAACACAAATCGCGGCATTTATTCCGGCGTTAATATCGTCGATATAGGAGCCAGAGGGGCGATTATGAGTTTGACGGTGAGCGGAGCCGGCATAATAGTTCCCGTGGCCGGAGCCATCCCCGCGCCGAATCCTTTTTATCCCGGGAAAGGAATAATGACTTTCGCCGTTTCGGAGGCGATGGGCGCCCAGAATATGAAAATAAGAATTTATAACTTCGCCGGAGACAAGGTCAGAGACCTTGCCAACTCCACCGCGTGGGACGGCAAAGACGACCACGGCGATTGCGTTTCCACGGGGCTGTATTTCTTTACCGTCGAGACGACGATGGGCAAGAGCACGGGCAAACTTACCGTGATAAAATAGAGTTTTACTAAGGAGAGCATGAAATACTTTACATTCGTGAAGCACTTTGCCTGTCACCCTGAGCGCAGCGAAGGGTCTCTGAAAATCAGCATATGAGATTCTTCACTTCGTTCAGAATGACACCCTCTTTATGTAAAGGATATTCCGCTCCGAGTAATAAGAAGTGCCGCGATATCGCAAAAAAATGTCGATCAAAATAAGCAGTGCCGCAAAACTATCGTTTTTGATATTAGCTTGGCAACTCTTGTTGCCGTCGGGGGCGCGCGCATCGTCATTTCTTAAAATGCCCGTTTCGGCCAAGTCGGTTTCACTTGCCGGCGGTTTCATAGCCGGAGACAATTTGGGCGCGGCTGAATATAACCCTTCGGCGCTTTCAAGCATACGTGGTTTTAACGTGGAGATATCGCAGGTCGCGTACTTTGAGGGGATTTCCATAAGCGGCCTGTACGCCGCCTATTCGGGCAGAAACACCGCCGTCGGTTTCGGATTCAAGAGTTATTCCACGCAGGATATCGCCCGTGATTTTCTTGGCGCCGGAACCGGCATAATATCGCACGCCGAAAGCGCTATGACCTTCGCGGTTTCAACGCGGCTCAACAGGAACGTGGCGGCCGGCGTCGGCCTGAGATCGTACGGCGCGTCGATATCCGACGACAGCTCCGGGGGGATTTCGACTTCCGCGGGCGGAATGCTGTTTGACATCGGTTTCACGCACTACAGACAAGCCGACGTCTACGCGCTGTCGGTGACCAATGCCGGGTCCGTCAAGTACGACTACGCCGGAGCCGTCGCGCAGCGGCTTCCGCTGACTTACGCGGCCGGAGGCCGGCATACCGTCGGCAATTTTGTGGGAACGTGGCAGATGTCTAAATCGGACGATGTTAAGCGGATGAAACTCGCCATCGGCGTGGACTACGATATAACCGACACACTGGCCTTGCGCACCGGCATGCAATACACGCAGTATTTCGATTTGACTTTCGGGGCGGGATATAAATTCGGCAATTTCTATCTTGATTACGCGCTATCGCCTCATATGGACTTCGGCGCGGTTCACAACATCACTCTGGGAACAAGATTTTAACGTTCCGACAATCCTGTATTGATTTTTTAGAATAATCAGTGGGCAGATTTTGCTATAATCTTTTTGTAATACATTGCCGGGTGGTGTAATGGTAACACGCCTGCCTCTGGAGCAGGATACTCTAGGTTCGAGTCCTAGCCCGGCAGCCACTTGATTAAAACGAAAACCGCGAAGAGGAGATTTCAGCGCTCCGCCTCGCGGCTTTTTTATTTTCTCGACGGTAAAACGACGTAATGAGCCGGAGTTTCGTCCCCCGAAACACCACTCTCGGAGCATCCCCGACAGGCAATGCCGTCATAGCTGCCGGCACAGTAACATTTGAGATATTTTGATTTAACGAAAGGGTATGCGGGAAAAATCAGTGTTTGGTTTCGTCGCCGCCGGACGATTCTTTTTTTGATTCGTCGGCGTAGTTCAATTCCAGATCGGACAGTGTGGTAAGCAGTATTTTCTCTTCTTCTTCCGTCAGGTTGCCTGCCGTTTTTTCCTTGAGCATTATCAGCATATCTATGGTGAGCTTTGCGTGGTCTATTTGTCTTTCGATTTTTCCCGACAGGGGATTGGGCACTTTGCCGAGTTGCTGCCAGCACGCCGAAGCCAGCATAAGTATTATGTTTATAAAATGAGAGTTGGTTTTTTTGTCCGCCATAAATATCCTCCCGATGTAAATACGCGTTAAAATCCGGGTTTAATGGTTTTTAAGAAACTCCGATATTCTTTCGAGCGCGCGCTTTTTACCTAAAAGTTCCAATAGGTCGAAAAGGCCGGGACCTTGCATTCTACCCGACACGGCGACGCGCAGGGGGTGAAAAACCTTTGCGTTCTTAAGCCCCGACGAAAGACAGAAATCTTTCACGGTTTTTTCGAGCGTGTCCTTCGTGAAATCGTCGACGCCTTCGAGTTTTTGGGCCGCCGCTTCAAGCGTTTTCAGCGCGTCGGCGTCGGCGAAGATTTTGGCGACAGCCGCCTCGTCGTAAACTATTTTATCGGTGAAAAAAATATCGAGTATTTTGGGGACGTCCGTAAGAAGTTTTATCTTTTCTTTTTCTACGGACAGAATTCTGCGGGCATAGTCCGCGTCGGTTATAATTACGCCGGCTTTTTCTACGATCCCCGCCGAGCGCGACAGAATTTCTGCCGGATCGAGTTTTTTTAGATATTCCATATTCAGCCAGAGAAGTTTCTGATTGTCGAAAACAGCCGGACTTTTGGAGCAGTTTTCAAGATTGAATTCTTTTTGGAGCTCTCCGGCGGCGAATATCTGTTTGCTGTCCTGTGTTCCCCAGCCGAGAAGCGCCAGATAGTTTATGATCGCTTCGGGAATGTAGCCCTCGTGGCGGTATTCCAATACGCTCGTGTGGCCGTGCCGCTTGGAAAGTCGGGCGCCGTCGGGGCCGAGTATCATCGAGAGGTGGGCGAAAACCGGCGGTTCCCATCCGAGAGCGCGGTACAAATGCATTTGGCGCGGGGTGTTGGACAAATGGTCGTCGCCGCGTATGACATGCGATATTTTCATCATATAATCGTCGACGGTACATGCGAAATTGTAGGTGGGCACGCCCGATCCCTTGAGAATCACGAAGTCGTCCAGAAGGCGGTTTTCGAATTCCAGCCGTCCGCGTATCGCGTCGTCGAAGATGACCGAGCCCTCCGGCGGCATTTTAAATCTTACCACGCAATCGCCCTCTCCGCTTTCCGACGGCTTACGCCTTTGGCGGTTTTTGTCGCGGCACCGGCCGTCGTATTTTGGCGGAAGTTTTTTGGCCGTCATTTCTTCGCGCATTTTCTTGAGTTCTTCGGTGGAGCAGGCGCAGTAATAGGCCTTTCCTTCGGCTATAAGACGCTCGGCTGTCCGCCTGTAAATATCGAGGCGCGACATCTGAAAATACGGGCCGTATTCGCCCGTGCCGGCGGCATCGGCCGCGGTTGCCGTCGAGGGGCCTTCATCCCGCCTCAGACCCAGCCAATTCATACTTTCTATTATAGCGCGGATGGATTCATCCGTGGAGCGGGCTTCGTCGGTGTCTTCAATTCTTAAAATAAAACTTCCGCCGTGCCTTTTGGCGAAAAGATAATTGAATAAGGCGGTTCTGGCTCCGCCTATATGAAGGTATCCCGTAGGCGAGGGGGCGAATCTTACTCTGATATTTTTATCCATAATCTGTGCCGTCGTCCTTCTATTTGGCGCACCTGAATCCTATGTCGGGTCTGATTTCATCCGGCTTAACAATATCCCGCGAGTAAGTTGTTGCGAGCGCCTTGGAAGTTTTGTAGGAGCCCCCCCGCACGACGATATATTCCCTGCCGAACTTGTCGTTTTTCACGGTGCATCCGGGATACGGCTCGAAGAATGAATCGGTCATTTCCTTGGCGTTTCCCGACATATCGTAGCACCCATACGGGCTTTTGCCGTCGGTCAGGATGCCTATGGGTTTTAGTCCGCCGAGTCCGAAGAGATAAGAAACGTTGGACGAGCGATCCTGCCAGAATCCGCCCCACGGATATTTCCTGGAATCGGAACCTCTGGCCGCTTTTTCCCATTGGGCTTCCGTCGGCAGGCGTTTGCCCGCCCATTTTGCGTATAACTGCGCGTCGTGGTACGAAACATTGACGACCGGCATATCTGCGGCCGTCGAATCGAACTCATCGTTTTTCCAGTGCGCGGGAGCCCTGTGTTCCGTAGAGTCCGTGAATCGTTTGTACTGGGCGTTGGTCACTTCGTTGGCGTCTATGTAATAGCCGTCGAGGAAGACCCTGCGCTGCGGTCCCTCGTAGGGGAAACTCTCGCTTGAGCCCATTATGAAATCGCCGTCGGGGACATATACCATTCCGGGTATTTCAGGCGGCGGCGGTGTTTTTTGCGTTTGCCGGCCCGGAGCCGACAGTATTGAACCGCCGGCAATGGCAAAAACTACGGCGCATAAAGCGCAAAGTTTGGATGCGTGTATCTTCATTGTGAAATTTTTGAAAGTATCGTGTTGAGCGTTTCCACGAAGGAGCGCATAGCGTCGTTTTTTCTGACGGTCAAAATTTTATAGTTGCTGTCCCTGGTCATGGCGGTTATTTCGCGCGTAAGCCGGGCCAGCGGCCCCACGAAGCGGTGAAGATGTATCGTTGTGGTCACGGCCAGCGCGGCAAAAATGACAAAAAGTTGCGCCATTATGAATATGCCGAAGCGAAATATTTCGTCGCGCGTCTCTATCATGGCTATTTCGGGCAGAACGGTTTTAAGCAGCATCAATATCTGAATTTCTATTATGGCTGTTATAATCAAAAAAGCGCCCGCTATCAGGTATACCGGTTTCATCTGATAGCTTTTCTCCACCAGATAATTCTTTCTTCTTTCGGATGCAGTCATCGGTTCCTCCGGTTGATTCTATGCGCTGGGGATTATTTAAGTTTTTCGGCCGCGCCCCGACGTAAAACAGGGTCGGGGTCGTTATCGGCTATGTATTTGATGGCCTCGCGCACTTTCGGGTGTTTTGCGGCGGACAGCGATTCCAGGGCTTTTTGTCTGAATGCGGGATTTTCTTCGCGCAGCGCGCGCGCCGCCAGATTGGCGGCGGCTTCGGATTTCAACTTGCCCGTCTGTTCTATGACCCAAAGTTTGATATCGGGATTGTTCATGTCGTAGAGGCCGGTCAATTCGGTTACGTCGCCTTCGTCGATGAGCAGCGCGAGGGTCGAGAGTATTTCACGGTTTTCGGCGCGTTTTTCGCGGCGCATCATTTTAACCAGATTGAAAAGTTCCGTATTGGCTTCGTAGAGACGCATTCCGGCGATGGCCGAGAGCGCGTATGTCCGGGCGTGCGTATTTTCATCGAGCAGCGACTTTATTATATAAGGTTTGTGCGATTTGTCGATGATGGAATTTAAAATGGCCGCGGCTTCCGTTCGCACCGACGAATCGTTATCTTTGACGAGTAGAAACAGCGCTTCGATTGTTTTAGCGTCGATGTTTCCTATGGCGGCAAGCGCTTTGGCCGCGGCGCGCCTGGCTTCGGGGTACAAATCGGTTTCAGCCATTTTCCTTAAAGTATCCCTGGCCTGGGAAATCCCCGCCCGCCCTATAATTCCCGCGGCCAGCGCGCGAACCGATGCGTCCTGATCCCTAAGCATGTTCTGTATGATTTTGAGCGAGTCCTCGTCGGCGATATGCTCCAGCGCTTCCAGCGCCGCCCGCCGCACGGAAATGTCGGAATCGCTCAGATACGGTCGGATGCGCGCGGCGTTTTCAAATTTGGGGTTGCGGGTCAGCGACCGAAGCGCCTCTTCTCTGACGGCTGGCGAAGAATCCGACAGCGAGTTGGCCAAAAATTTTGAAGCGTCGTCTCCGGCGGTTTCGGCCGCCGTCTTGGCGGCAAGCCATCGTATCTCGGCGCTGCCGTCGCGCAGGGCGGATGTCAGCAGAGGGTGTCCGCCTTCGGGTTTAAGCGCCCGTATGACTTCCACCATGGCATAGCGCGTTTCGGTATCGGCCTCGGAATAATTTATCTTTGAGAAATTATTCACCGCCGCCGCCGACGGATACTTCTTGAGCGTTCCGAGTATGAAAAGCCGCACGGCCTTGTTGCGGGTAGTCAAATATTCCGAAAGCGTCGTAGCGCTGTCGGGATTCGTTACCAGTTTTTCTATGGCGTCGCGGCCGCGCCAGGCGATTTCCTGGGAAGGATTCTCCGCCGCGGGCATAAGCGCGCCGATGGCGTCCGGCGCTCCGTAATTGCCCAGGAATTCGGCGGCCGATATTTTGACTTCGTTGGGCCATCGCCCCGAAGTCCACACGTAGGCCAGACGGTACGGCGCCGGTTTCATGGAGGTAAAGGCGGACAATATCGCCTTTATGACTTCGGGGTCGGTTTCTACTTTTATGTGCGCAAGGAAAACGGCGAATGCTTCCGGATATCTTTCGCGCGATACCGCGGCCAGCGCGTTTGCGGCGGCAATGCGCACCTGTCGTCCGCGGTTTTCGAAAGCGACGCGTATGTCGGATATGTTCGGCCCGGCGGCGAGTTTTCCGGCGGCTTCCGAATACGAGGCGATTATATCCGCGTCGCGTTCCGATTGCATCGCAGAAAAAAGCGCGGGCACCACGGTATAATCGTTCGACGAAGCCAGCAGACGCAGAGCGGTCTTTCGCTTGAGAAGATTTTTTGAGGAGAGTTCGTTAATCATGAAAAAAACGTGTTCCCGCGGGGAAAATATCGAGGCGATTCCGGCGGTGGCCGTTTCTCTGACTTCCGCGGATTTGTCGCCGAGAAGGGGAAAAACCTGCGGCATCGCTTCCGCCTTTCCCATGCGGCAGACGATCGCGGCGGCGAACGCGCGTATTTTCGGCCGCGGCGATTTAAACGCGTCGAGCCAGTAGACCATCGCCTCCGGATCGGCCAGGTCTTCGAGCGATTTGGCCGCGACTTCGCGGACGTGAGGCGACTTGTCCGTCAGAAGAATCAACACTTTGTCCAACAGCGAGTAAATTTTGAGCTTGGCCGCCGCGCGCGCTGCTTCGGCTCGTATTTCGGCGACTTCGTCTCCCAAAAACAGTTCCGAGAGCATCGTCGCGGTATCGGATGCTTCCATCGACGGCAGAACTCTTATGATGCCGTACCTTATGTTGTCGTTGTCGTGAGAGAGAGATTTGAATACCGGAATCGTTTTCCCGGGAGATAATTCGGCCATGGCGGAGAGAATCTCGCGGGACAGGATGGTGTCGTTTCTCGCAATGGAAATGAAATCGCGCAAGGCCTCGAATACGGCGTCGTTTCTCGACGCGAGCGCAATGGCGCGCGCCCTCCGCCTCACGGATTCATCGCGGTCGCCCATTGCCCGCAGTACACCCTCGAAGGCCTCCCGCCCGCCGAACGCGCCGAGCGCTTCGACGGCTGCTATTCTGACTCTATTTTCCTGAGTGCCGTCGAGCGCGGCGGTTTTAAGCACTGACAGCGATTCCGGGGTTTTGTGCGAAGACATAGCGGCCAGGGCTTCGGCGCGTTTCTCTGCGAGGCCGTGATCATACTGCGTTTTGAGCGACCTGAAGTCCTGCTGCGCGAATGCCGACGTCGCGGTCGCGGCGGCGAAAGCCGCAGCGGCCAGAAAGGCCGCTGTGCGGCGAAGCGATAGCGTTGCGCGTGATGGCCTCATAACGGGTTCCGCGCCGACATCCGGACGCCGTCGGCGCTTCGTGAGTGACTTGTCGTCAGTAAATAACTTTATTCAGCGGATATTCTATTATGCCCTGGGCGCCGAGGCGTTTCAATGTGGGGATTATTTTTTTTACGACGTTTTCCTCTATTATAACTTCAATCGCCACCCATCCTTTCGTGGTGAGCTGCGATATCGTGGGATTTTTAAGCGACGGCAGCAGACGGGAAATCTTGGGCAGATCCCTTTCGCGCAGATTCATTTTGAGCCCGACGAGGCCTTCGGCCGTCAGCGCTCCGGCAAGAAGTATCGAGAGATTCTCGAGTTTTTCTTTTTTCCACGGGTTTTTGAACGCCGCTTTATTGGCTACGAGCCGCGTGGTGGATGAGAGAATTTCCTCGATGATTTTGAGTTTGTTGGCGCGCAGCGACGAGCCGGTTTCCGTCAGTTCCACGATGGCGTCCACAAGCGCGGGAGTTTTGGCTTCGGTCGCTCCCCATGAAAATTCCACCTCGGCCTTGATTTTTTTGGAGGCCAGGTATTTTTTTGTGTAATTTACGAGTTCGGTCGCTATCCGCTTTCCTTTGAGGTCTTTAACGGAGCGTATTTTTGAGCTCTCCGGCGCGGCCAGCACCCATCTTACCGGACGGAAACCCGACTTGGCGTAAATCAGTTCGCATACGGGCGCCACGGATGCGCCGGACTCAAGTATCCAGTCGTAGCCGGTTATGCCGGCGTCGAAAACGCCGTCTTCCACGTACTTGGGTATTTCCTGCGCGCGCACGAGCATAAGCTCGAGTTCTTCGTCGTTCGAGGTCGGAAAGTATGACCGCTCGGTGGGCTTTATTTTTATTCCGGCTTTGCGGAATATCTCGACGGTGGACTCCTGCAAACTTCCTTTGGGTATAGCAAGTTTAAGTTTCATTTTTTCTCCCGATATATCTTTTGGTTCTGTCAATTTTTTTTTATTCCCCCTTAATAAAGGGGGTTTAGGGGGTTGTGTTTAATCCACCCTTTTACTACCATTAACACATTTGGCATATTTTGTTTTACATCCACATCATTAAATCTGAGCATTGTCAGACCTATAGATTCCAAATCCCGCTGTTTCTGTATGTTATAATCATATCTGCTCTTATGGCTCTCTCCGTCTATTTCTATCACCAGTTTAAGTTTGCTGCAATAAAAATCAACGATATACTCCCCTACAGACTTTTGTCTCATAAACTGATAACCGAGAACCTTCCTGCCTTTTAGCTCTTTCCAAAGCAATACTTCTGATAAGACGCCTTGTTTTCTGAGTTCTCTTGCTCGTTGTTTTAATTCTGGATTGTATAAGATTTTCACTATACAACCCCCCTTAATCCCCCTTTGTTAAGGGGGAATACTTAAATTTGCCCAGTTCGCGGTTTCATTATTTTAGGTTACAATATCTTTTAATTCATCAAAGATGTTTTGTATATTTACCGTTTTTTGT
Organism: Elusimicrobia bacterium HGW-Elusimicrobia-1; assembly: GCA_002841695.1. NCBI lineage: Bacteria > Pseudomonadati > Elusimicrobiota > Elusimicrobia bacterium HGW-Elusimicrobia-1. Next base: position 135,565 of record PHAN01000004.1, read on the forward strand.
TCCCCCGAATTCATATCCTTTAAAATGACGCAATTTTTTGAAAATTCTTCCTCGACAAACATTACGACTGTGCCGAAACTCATCTTGTCGGCCGCGCCGAGCTGGCTTTTCAGCGAACGGAAGCCGACGGGACCTTCGGTTCTTAATCCGGCGCGTCTGAGTTCGGCGGCAAGTTTTGAGGCGGCGGCCGTAATTTCGCGCGACGTCACGGCGATGAAAATTCCGCGGGTTGCTTTCGGCGAGGCCGCCGCGGATGCCATAACCATTCTCTCCACCCCGACCGCAAAACCCGCCGCGGGCGTGGGACGTCCGCCGATATCGGCTATGAGTCCGTCGTATCGTCCGCCGGCGGCTACGGCGTCCTGCGCTCCCAGACGCGGCGACCTTATCTCAAAAACCGTCCGGGTATAATAATCCAGTCCCCTGACAAGACGGGTGTTTTCGGTATATTTTACGCCTGCGCCGTCGAGCATGGCTTTTACCTGCGAGTAATGTTCGAGACATTCGGGACACAGTATATCCGTAGAGCGGGGAAAATTCGAGAGTTTGGCGGCGTCGACCTTACAGTCAAGGACTCTCAACGGATTTTTGTCGATGCGTCTGCGGCAGTCGTCGCAAAGTTCGCCCGACGAACCCTCGGCGAATTTTTTTACCGCATCCGCGTAAGCGCGTCTGCAGTCGGGGCATCCGAGGGTATTTATGATAATTTCTCTCTCGGCGACGCCCGCCGTCTCAAGAAGCGTGTCGGCAAGATGTATCACTTCCGCGTCGCACGACGGGTCGGCGTTTCCGAAATATTCGCATCCTATCTGGTAAAACTCCCGGTATCTTCCTTCCTGAGGCCTTTCGTAACGGAACATTGACCCTGCGTAAAAAAGTTTCACCGCCGCCTCGGCAGTGGCCGCGCGTGTCTGGGCGAAGTATCTTGCCGCGCCGGCGGTGCCTTCGGGACGAAGAGCCACGACGCGGTCGCCCTTGTCCTTGAAGACGTACATCTGCTTATCCACCACGTCGGAAGTTTCTCCCGCGGCGCGCGCAAACAGCGCGGCTTCCTCCAAAGTAGGCAGCATAATTTCGGAATAATTGAAAGCCGCGAATATTTTTTTTGACGAGGCGACGGCCGCCGATATTTTTTCGGCTTCGACGCCCGATATGTCGCGCATTCCGCGCAAAAGACGGTATTTTATTCCCATAATGCGGTTGAACCCGGCATCAGCGTTCCGCCATTTTTCTTATCGCGCCGATGTCTTCCCGCGCGAAGCGCAGTTCGCGGCATTTTACGCGCGAAGCGAAGTCGGCGGCGTTTTTGAACATCAGTTTTGCCGCCGCGCCGGTGTCCGACGGCTTCGGAAGCAAAATATTCCTGATTATCCGCCTGAAAGTCAACCGCTCGGGCGACGGCTTGACCGCCAGCCGCGCGGATTTTTTCAGAAAAAAAACACGGCCGAGCGGCGCCTCGAAGGCGGGACCCGGCTCCGAGAGCATCCCGCGGAACGGCGTCGCGCAGGCGACGTAACCGTCGCTCCGACGGGCGATGGCCACAAGCTCGTCGGAAAGAACGTCGCCGGCGGGGAACTCCGCGGCTATGGTGCTCTTGCCTGAGCCGGACTTTCCGCAGAAAACCGTCGCGTTCCGCCGACGTCCGTCGGATTTGTTCAACGGCGCCGCGCCCGAGGCGTGCAGCAGAAATCCGCCCCGCCGGGCCAGCTCTACGGCGACTGTTTTTCTTAAATCGTTTTCAAAGGCATATGGATTGCCGCCGTAAACTATCGCGCTCCGTCGGGAAGCTGCGTGCGCGCCGGCGTTTTTGGCGGATATAAAGGCCGAATATCTGTCGAGCCCCCTGTCCGTTGACTTCGCGTGAAATCTTATATTTATCCCCGCAATGAGAATAAATCCGTCGGAGCGGGAAGGGGATTTCGCTTGCGGGAACATTTATCAGAGGTCTTCCGGAAGCGTGTTGACGGCTATGGCGAAAATCAAAAAAAGCGCGGCTATTCCGGCGAATGCCTTGGATTCGAGACCGAAAACCGGAACCACCCTCAATCTTGAAATCAATCCTATCAGCGCGGTAATTACCGCCGCTATGATCGAAAATGCCGATACGCCTCTCATCTTTTCGCGCCTCTCTTATTTTTTCGGGCGGATTTGGGTTTCTTGCCCGCGTTCTTTGATTTTTTATTCGCGGTCGCGGTTTTGGCCGCGCCGGCGCTGTTTCTTTCAAGAGCCAAATCAAGCGCTTCGGCGACATTTTTCACCGGTATAAGTTTGATTTTTTTGAGCACGTTCGCCGGTATTTCGTCGAGATCCTTGACGTTTCCTTCCGGATAGATGACCGTGGTTATGCCGTCGCGGTAAGCCGCTATCAGTTTTTCTTTCAGGCCGCCTATCGGAAGAACGCGGCCTCTTAATGTTATTTCTCCGGTCATCGCCAGATTTTTTGCCACCCGTCTTTTCGTCAAAAGCGAGACCATCGCCGTGGTTATGGCCGACCCCGCCGACGGGCCGTCCTTCGGTATGGCGCCCTCGGGTATGTGGACGTGTATGTCGTAATCCTTGAAAAGCTCCGTCGGTATCCCGTAGACGTCCGCCTGAGATTTTATAAAACTTAAACTCGCCTGAGCGGATTCTTTCATCACTTCGCCGAGTTTTCCGGTAAGGAGCAATTTACCCGACCCTTTCATCAGCGCGGCTTCTATCGTCAGAGTTTCTCCTCCGACCTCCGTCCACGCCAGGCCGGTTGAAACGCCTACGTCGTTGGGGGAAACCTTCTCTCTGAAATATTTTGGGATACCCAGATATTTTTTGAGATTTTGACTATTCAGCGATACGGTCAGCGGGCCGTTTTTGCCGTTGGCCGACGCCAACTCCTTGGCGAATTTTCTTGAGGCGTTGGCGATTTCTCTTTCAAGGTTTCTGACGCCGGCTTCCTGTGTGTAGAGCCGTATCATATTGTCGAGGGCGCTTTCTTCAAACATCAGCTGCTCCGGCTTTATCCCGTGTTCCTTGAGTTGTTTGGGAATGAGGAAATTCTGCGCGATTTTTATTTTTTCTTCTATGGTGTAACCGGGGAAACGTATTGTTTCAAGACGATCCACGAGAGCCGGAGGTATCGAATAAAGAGTATTGGCGGTGGTAATGAACATCACGTCGGACAAATCGAATTCCACGTCGAGATAATGATCGGTGAACGAGTGATTCTGCTCGGGGTCGAGAACCTCAAGAAGAGCCGCCGCGGGGTCGCCTCTCCAGTCGGCCCCGAGTTTGTCTATCTCGTCGAGAATAAAGACGGGATTGCGCGATTTTGCCTTGCGCATCGACTGAATAATCCGCCCGGGCAGCGAGCCGATATACGTGCGGCGGTGTCCGCGAATCTCGGCCTCGTCTCTTACTCCTCCCAGCGAAATCCTCACGAAATTCCGACCGAGGCCCCGCGCCACGGAGTGGGCGATTGACGTCTTTCCCACGCCCGGCGGGCCCACGAAACAAAGTATGGGACCTTTTATTTTTTTGACGAGTTTAAGAACGGCCAGATACTCGAGAACCCTTTCTTTGGTTTTCTCAAGGCCGTAGTGGTCTTCGTTTAATATCTTTTCGGCGCGCTTTATGTCCAGATTGTCCGTCGTAAAAGTCGACCACGGCAGACCCGTCATCCAATCGAGATAAGTCCTGGACACGGTGGCTTCCGGCGAGAACGGCATCATTTTTTCCAGACGCTGTATCTCTTTCTCGGCGGCGTCGCGGGCGTCCTTGGGCATATTGAGGTCTTTTATTTTCTGGCGGATTTCGTCGAGTTCCTTGGCGAAATCGTCTTTCTGCCGCAGTTCTTTTTGAATTGCTTTCATCTGCTCGGTCAGATAGTATTCTTTCTGCGATTTTTCTATCTGATTGCGGACGCGATTCTGTATTTTCTTCTCGATGTTGAGAATTTCTATCTCATTGTTTAAGAGTTGAATGGTTTTTTCCAGTCGCTCGGTAGGCGCGAGCACTTCAAGTATCTGCTGTTTCTCCGAGACCTTAACGCTCAAGTGGGAAACTATGGCGTCGGCAAGTTTGCCCGGGTCGGAAATATTATTCATTCCGCCGATGGCTTCTATGGGAACCTTCTGGCTGAGACGGGCGTAATTCTCGAAGGACGCCACGGCTCTGCGCCCCAGCGCTTCCATTTCAAGTGTATGCTCTACCGCCGGACTTTTCAAAATTTCCGACGAAACGGTTACAAATCCCTTGTCATTGGAAGTAAAATCGCTCCAGCGGCCGCGTTCGTGTCCTTCCACTATCACTTTAAGCGTGCCGTCGGAGATTTTAAGGAGTTGAAGAACTTCGGCCACCGTTCCGATTTTATGGAGGTCTTCCTGCGAGGGGTCGTCGAGATTGGGCTGTTTTTGCGTGACCAGAAACACGAGTTTGTCGCGGCTCATAGCGTCTTCCACGGCCTTGACCGATTTCTCGCGGCCTATGGCCAGCGGAATAATCATTCCGGGGAAAACCACGACGTCGCGTATCGGAAGAAGGTTGATCACGGGTGGGTAGATTTTTTCGGTTGTTTCGGGTTTTACTTCGGTAGCCATAAAATTACCGCCGGTTATAGATTATTCGCCATTAGCCGTTTGTCTCTTGCTCGACGATGTCGCCGAGATTGCTTAGTCACGGAGTTTACCCCGCACTCCGATGCGGGGTTCCTCGCAATGACGGCCAACGGGACTTGGACGCGGTCAGATATTTCCGTCGACACTCACGCGGTTTTTTGTTCGTTTATGATTATACGGGGCGGCTCCATGCCGCGGGCGGCTTCTATACCCACGACGCAGCGTGCTCCCGATTTTGCGGAAAGTTCGGGAAGTTCAAACATTGTGTTTAAAAGCAGACCTTCCAGAATTGAGCGAAGCGCCCTGGCCCCGCCTTTTCTGGCGATGGCCTGCTCGGCAATTTCCTCAAGCGCCGGCTCGGTGAATTCCAACTCGACGCCTTCAAGAGCGAAGATTTTTTTGTACTGCCTGACGAGCGCGTTTTTCGGCTCGGTGAGTATTCTGACCATATCGCCGCGATCCAGCCGTTCAAGCGACGTCGTAACGGCGAGACGTCCCACGAGTTCGGGGATCAAGCCGTATTTTATGAGGTCTTCCGGACGGGCGACGTTTGCCGTCGGACGGACAGGTTCGGACGCGGCCGTAAAAACATCCGCGCTTCCGGACAATTCGCCGGAAGACGCCAGAAAACCCACCGATTTTTCGCGCATGCGGTCCTTTACGATTTTTTCTATGCCCTCAAACGCTCCGCCGCAGATAAAAAGTATGTTTGCGGTGTTGATGTGTATAAACTCCTGCTGAGGGTGCTTTCTTCCGCCCTGAGGGGGAACGTTTGAGACGGTTCCCTCGATTATTTTAAGAAGCGCCTGCTGCACGCCCTCTCCGGAAACGTCGCGGGTTATCGACGGATTTTCCGATTTCCGCGAAATCTTGTCGATCTCGTCGAGGTAGACGATGCCGCGTTCCGCGCGTTTTACGTCGTAATTGGAGTTTTGAAGAAGGCGAAGAAGAATATTTTCCACGTCTTCCCCGACGTATCCCGCCTCGGTGAGCGTGGTCGCGTCGGCTATGGCGAACGGCACGTGAAGTGTCCTTGCCAGCGTCTGCGCCAGAAGCGTTTTGCCCGTTCCGGTGGGGCCTATAAGAAGAATGTTCGACTTCTGAAGTTCCACACCGTCGACGGCTCCGCCTTTTTCTATGCGGCGGTAGTGGTTGTAAACGGCTACGGAAAGAATTTTCTTTGCCTCGTCCTGTCCTATCACGTATTCGTCGAGAGATTTTTTGATTTTACGGGGCGCAGGCAGCGACTTTACTTCCCTGAGGGCGTCCTCGCGTTCGAGTTCTTCAAGGAGTTTTCCCGCGAACCTTACGCAGTTGGAGCAGATGTATTTGCCCTTGCTGCCTATAAGGTGCACTCCGGCGCTTCTGTTTTGCCCGCAGAAATCGCAGGAAGACGAATGTGTTTTTGCGCTTTGAGCGTCGCTCATTTGGGTTTCCTTGAGAATATAATATCGTCGATGATTCCGTAGTTCTTGGCGTCTGCGGCGCTCATGTAGAAGTTTCGTTCGGTGTCGCTTCTGACTTTGTCTATGTTCTGGCCGGTGTGCTTTGCGACAATGTCTATGAGTTTGTCTTTCGTCTGAAGAAGTTCCTGCGTCTCAATGTTAATGTCCGTCACCGGCCCCGATATTCCTTCGCCGTAAATCAGCGGCTGATGCAGCATTATGCGCGCGTGCGGCAGGGCGTATCTTTTGCCTTTTGAGCCGGCGGCCAGCAGCAGCGCGCCGAAGGACATAGCCATTCCCATACAAATCGTCGTGATGGGAGATTTAATGTATTGCATCGTGTCGTAGACCGCAAGCCCCGCCGACACCATTCCGCCGGGAGAATTTATGTAAAGGTTAATGTCCTTGTCCGGCGATTCCGCGTCGAGATAAAGCAACTGGGCGATGATGAGATTGGCCGAATCCGTCGTAACGGTTCCGCCGTATCCGCCCACGAATATTATTCTGTCTTTAAGAAGCCGCGAATATATGTCGTATCCTACGGCCGCGCCCTGATTCCACCGCTCGATAATTGTAGGTACCATGCCTGACATTTTATGACTCCTTTGCGGCCGCGTCTCCCGCGAGCAGCTTGAATACTTTCTCTCTTAAAATATCGCTTTTAATCTGCGCGGCGTCGCTGTTCCACTTCTTTTGGAAAGCGGCCTCGTCTTTGGCGTAAATTTTCTTGAGAGCTTCGCGGGTTTTCGTCATATCTTCGTCGCTGACCGATATTTTTTCTGCCTCGGCTATTTTGCCGTAGAGATAGTAAAGCCGCACGGCGTCTTTGGCCTCCGATTCGGCCTGCTTTTCAAACTCGGATTTGCGCTTCTCCCATTCGGCCTCATTAAGACCGTTGGATGCGAAATAGTTTTTCATCGTCGCAAGAAGAGATTTCGCGTAGTCGGCCGCTATCGACTGCGGCACGTCGAAAGGATTGTTTTTAAGCAGCGCTTCGTCTATCTGGCGGCGGAGGTCGTCGAGCGACTGCTTTTCGCGTTCGGCCTTCATCGAGGCGCTCACGGTCTCTTTGAGTTTCTCCAGATTTTCAAAACCCATATCCTTGGCAAAGGCGTCGTCTGCCGCGGGGATATTTTTTTTCTTGACTTCTTTGACGGTAAAGTTCAGGCGTCCGGTTTTGCCGCGCAGTTCGGCGGCGGGATATTCCTGCGAGAACGGCACGTCTATGATTTTGGATTCGCCTATCTTTGTTCCGACGAGCGCTTCGTTTAAGCCCTTGATGTTCGCGGGGTTTGAAATGTCCACCAGATAATTTTCCGCCGATGCGTTGTCGAGTTTTTTTCCGTCGGCTTCAAGCGAATAATCTATGACGGCAAAACCATCCTTGGAAACCACTCCCGACAGATCCGGCGACAGCGAGGCGTTCCGCTCCAGCAGCGCCTTTACTCTTTCTTCCGTTTCGGCGGCGGTGACCTCGGATTTTTTGCGCGCGGCTTTTATTTTTTTGTAATTTTTCGCCTCAAATTCGGGATGACACTCCACTGCCGCGGTAAACTTGAGGTTTTTACCCGCTTCTCTGGAAAATTCCGTAACCGCCGGTGTTCCCGCCGGCCTTATCTTTTTTTCTTCCATATAGCCGTAAACGGCTTCGGCCGAGAGGCGGTTAAGCGCGCGTTCCTCGGCGGTGCGGGCAAACTCTTTCCTGATTATGTCCATCGGCGCCTTGCCCGCGCGAAATCCCGGCACCCGCGCCTCTTTTTGTATCTCGTCGAATATATGCTCAATCGCCTTGTCGACTTCGACGGAGGGTATCTCAAACGACACGGTTATTTTGCAGGGTTCTTTCGTCACTACTTTTGCGTTGTTTTTTTCCATTTTATTCAACCTTTCTTGATTTTTGTCGGCATCTTTTCCGACTGAGATTTCGGGATTATGCCCTCGGCAGGAGTTCCCCGTTAGGAGATCCCGCCCTAATGCTCCCGAGAGGATTTGAACCTCTACCCTATTTCAGGACATGGTCCTAAGCCATGCGTGTCTGCCAGTTCCACCACGGGAGCATTAGAATTGGCGGGACGCGTATGCCAGTTCCGCCACGAGGGCGATAAAAATTCGGCCCGCGAAAAATAAAAATACGCCCAGAGGGACTTGAACCCCCAACCTACGGATTAAGAGTCCGCTGCTCTACCAATTGAGCTATGGGCGCGTTATTCCGGTGTCGAGATTTCGCGCGAGCTTAAATCCGCGCGAAAACTGCGGCGCTCATTATATATAAAAACCCCGACGAGTGTCAATTTGACATTTTTCTTCCAATTAAATAAAATCAGTGCTTGTATTTGTACGCGCGGGTTGTGTCATTGCGAGAAGTCCCGATGAATCGGGACGACGAAGCAATCGCGCAGACGGTAAGATTGCTTCGTCCCCGGAAAATCGGGGACTCGCAATGACGAAAGGTATGGTTTTCGACGATGAAAAAATTAAAAGTGGGATTTACCTATGACGCAAAGGCCGATTACAAACTTGAACCCGGCGACGCGCCCGATAAATACGCCGAGTTTGACTCGGAGGAAACGCTTTCCGAAATCGAAGGCGCGCTAAAATCCGGCGGCCACGAAGTCGTAAGAATAGGCCACGCCCGCTCTCTTCTTGAAAAACTCCGCGCCGGCGAAAAGTGGGACATAGTTTTTAATATCGCCGAAGGCATCAAAGGCCGCAACCGCGAGGCGCAGGTTCCCGTAATCCTTGAAATGTTCGACATCCCGTACGTCGGCTCCGACGGACTGAGTATGGCCGCCACGCTCGACAAAGCGGTGGCAAAGATTCTTGTGTCCGCCGCCGGCGTAAGGACTCCGCGCTTTATGGAGGCCTCGTCGCCCGCCGATTTGGCGGCTTTCAATCTTAAATTTCCCGTGATAGTCAAGCCCGCCGCCGAAGGCACTTCCAAGGGTGTTTCCGGGGACTCGCGCGTGAGCGACATCGAATCGCTTAAAAAAATCGCGGGCGCATTGCTTGACAAATACCGCCAGACGATTCTCGTCGAAGAATTTGTTTCCGGCAAGGAATTCACGGTGGCGGTTATAGGCAACAGCCCTCCCGAGGCGCTTCCGCCCGTGCAGGTTTCCATAAACGGCAAACTCGACCTCGGCGACGATTTTTACTTTCACGCGCGGGTCACCGACCCCAGCATAAAATATTTCTGCCCGTCCAAAATTTCCAAATCTCTCGACGATAAACTTAAAAAACTCGCCGTCGACGCGTACAAAGCGCTGGGCTGCCGCGACCTGAGCCGCATAGACATAAGAACCGACCGCGACGACGAACCGTTTTTTCTGGAGTGCAACCCGCTCCCCAACCTGGGATTAATAGACGTCTTCCCGCTCGTGGCCGAGGCGATGGGAACCACTTACGAAAAAATAGTTTTAAAGATTCTGGAGCACGGCGCCGAGCGTTACGGCCTTACGCGATAGCGGCAATCCGTCGGCTCCGGCCGGTTTTCGCGCGCCGCTCCCGGCGGCGCGGGGGTCAAAAAAATGTCGGCACCGATTTCAAGAATCCTGGCTTTCGCTTTTTCATCCATATTCCTGATAAGTCCCTTCCTCGTCGACGTAAAAATCACCCGCCCCAAACTGATGTTCATGGAATTCGCGCTGCTGGCGATATTCTCCGCGCGCGTAATGGAACGGCTCGCGTCCGGCCGGGTGGAAATTTCGCGGAACCGCGCGTCGCTTCCCGTGGCCGCATATTGCGCGGCGGCTGTGATGTTTTATATTTTTTCCGGCAATCGCGCGCTGTCGTTTCCCGAGTTAAAAAGAATACTTTTTTTCGGCGTCGCTTTCTGGCTGGCGTCCGATTTGGTCGCCTCCGACGTCAAAAATCTGACGGCGTTTTTGTGGTGCTTCGCGGGGGGAACTTTCTGGGCGGCGCTTTACGGATTGTTGCAGCGCTCCGGAGGGATTTGGATACTTTCGGCGCCGAAAATGGAAAGGGTGTTTTCGACCTTCGGCAATCCGATATTTTTCGGAGTGTATCTTACGGCCGCGCTGCCGGTTCTTGCGGCGGTGACATCCGCCAAAAAGTTTTCCGCGCCGCTGAGAGCTTTCAGCGCGACGGCTTTCGCGCTGTCGCTGGCCGCTTTGTACTTTACGGCTACGCGGGCTTCGTGGCTGGCGGTCGCCTTCGCCGTGGTTCTCTACGTTGCACTCGCCGACATAGATGTCCGACGGAAAATCGCGCTTCTGGCCGCAGGCGCCGCGCTGGCCGCCGCGTTTCTCTACGTCACTCGCGGCGTGTGGGCCAGGCAGCAGGCGCACGTCCTCATCTGGCGCGACACTCTTAAAATGTGGACGGCTCATCCGGTTTTCGGCGTGGGGCAGGGTCTTTTCCACGTGAAGTTCCCGGATTACGCGTCGGCCGAACTTTTGGCGATTTGGCCGCAGTCGCGCGCTATTATCAACGACGCGCATAACGAGTTTATTCAGACGCTCGCCGAGACGGGTATCGTCGGGTTTTCGTTTTTCGCATGGGCCATCGCCGCGTTTTTCGCGGCGGCCGTTTCGCGGCTGCGCGCCGTCGGGAAAGCCGACCCGCTTACTTTGGGCGTTTTTATTTCGGTCGCCTCGGTGCTGGCGCAGAATTTTTTCTCTGTCGATATGCGTTTCGCCGTCTCCGGCATTTACATTTTCGCGCTTATGGGGCTTGCGCTTCCGCCCGACGGTAAAATATCCTTCGCGGTAAAATCCGCGCCTGCGCGCGCGGGTCTGGTTGCCGTCGCCGCGGCGGGGGCGTATATGGCGGCGGTATCCGTCGCGTCGCCTTATCTGGCCGCGCGGCGCGAGGCGTCCCGCCCGGATTTCTTCGACGAGAAAGTGCTTGACGCCGCAGGCACCATATCGGAACTCGAATCTCTTGCCGCAAAGCATCCCGACAACATGTCCGTCAGAGAAAAACTCGGATGGGTCTACGCCAAAGAGAAAAATTTCGCGGCGGCCGTCGAGAATTACAAGGCGGCCATAGCGGTTTCGCCGTCGCGGCCCGGGCCTTACAATAACATCGGCAACATTTATTTTCTTACGAATCGTCTCGACGAAGCGGTCGTCTATTACGAAAAATCCATCGAGGTCGAACCCGCTCAGATAGATTCCAGAATAAATCTCGCGCTGGCCCATTATTACAGGGGTCGTCTGGGGCCGGCCGCCGAGCAGCTCAAAGAAGTGCTGCGCCGCGAGCCCGGCAACGAAAAAGCCGCGATACTTATGAAGAGGATGAAGGAGTAAATAATTTTTCTCTCTCTTTGAGGGAGATGATTAGTGTAAGTGTCAGCGGGGAAAGGAGCCGCGCTATGCCTTTTTCCGTCGATAAAGTTGATATGCCCCGGGAAAAACTCGCCCAGAAGGGGGCCGCCGCCCTTAAAGACGCCGAACTTCTGGCGATAATTCTGGGCACGGGTTATAAGGGCAAAAATGTCCTTGACCTCTCGAAAGAAATACTCAAAAATTATCCCGCGCCCGTGCTCGTGTCGATGAGTGTTTCGGAACTCCAAAAAATCAAAGGCATCGGCGCCGCCAAGGCGTCGATAATCGCCGCCTCCGCCGAACTCGCCGTACGGGGGCGCGCGCCCAATCCTTCGTCGATACAAAAACCCACCGACCTGCTTCCGCTTGCCGCTGAAATCCGCTCCAAAAAAAAAGAGCATTTCGTCGCGTTTTATCTCAACGCCCGCAACGAAGTCATTCACAGGGAATTTGTTTCCATCGGCACGCTCTCGGCTTCGCTTGTTCATCCGCGCGAAGTTTTTAAGAGCGCCATAGAACATTCCGCCGCGGGAGTAATTTTCACGCATAATCATCCGTCGAACGACCCTGTTCCGTCGGACGAGGACATAAAACTCACCAAGCGGCTCGTGTCCGCCGGTTTAATTCTGGGCATTGAGGTTCTTGACCATATCATCGTGACAGAAACGGACTTTACGAGTATGAAGGGCGCGGGTTTGATGTAAAGACATCGTAACAACTTCGTAACAATTATTTTGTATAAATATCAACATCCGGCGGGGGCTATGATAAAGGGGGGATAATGTCGAAAGAAATAATCCCGTCGGAAACTTTGGTTTCAAGGATATTGGTAATTCGCGGTTGCAAAGTGATGCTCGACCGCGACCTTGCGGAACTTTACGGAGTTTCGGTCAAGGTGTTCAATCAAGCGGTTAAAAGAAATATTGACAGGTTCCCCGAGGATTTTTGCTTTCAGCTTTCAAAAGAGGAATCGGAAATCTTGAGGTCACAATTTGTGACCTCAAGTTTCTGGGGCGGCCGGCGATATCTCCCGTACGCCTTCACCGAACACGGCGCGATACAGGCGGCCAATGTGCTTAATTCGCCGCGCGCAGTCCAAATGGGCGTTGCCATAGTCAGGGCTTTCGTAAGGTTAAGAGAATTGTTGTCTACACATAAAGACATTCAAAGAAAAGTAGAAGAACACGACGGGCAGATAAAATACATTTTCCAGGTTATCAACAAAATGTTGACCGCTCCCAAAGAACCCCGCAAGAAAATAGGATTCGCAAAATGACAAAAACAATACCAATGTCATTGCGAGGTGCGCGTAGGGGCGGGCTTGCCCGCCCAAATGCCCCCAAAAGAGGCCCTAAAATGAAACACGCTCCTTATCTATCTATCTATCTATCTATCTATCTATCT